>JANLVQ010000028.1:0-23116 GCA_031364085.1 Chitinophagaceae bacterium | reverse complement strand
GAATAAAATAACTAAAGAACCAATGGCTCCCTTTAATGCAAAACCAGATGAAATGGTTGTGATGAATAAAGTAGCAGCAAAAATTAAAGAATTGGGTATGTATACTTTTGTTAGATGGAATTATATTTTTATTGCACCGCCATTATGTATAACTAAAGATCAAATTGATGAAGGATTAGCTATTATTAGTGAAGCATTGAAAATCGCAGATGTAGAGACAATTTAGAATTATGAATGATGGATTATGAATGATGGATTATGAATGAAGAAAAGGAAAATATTATTATAAAAAAATCTTATGATTTCGCTTTAGAAATTGTGAAGCTATATAAATTTTTAGCTGAACAAAAAGAATATGTGCTTTCTAAACAAATGTTAAGAAGTGGTACTTCAATTGGTGCAAATGTTCACGAAGCCGTAGCTGCTGAATCTAAAAAAGATTTTATTCATAAACTTGGTATTGCAGTTAAAGAAGCAAGAGAAACATTATACTGGCTTTGCCTTTTGCTTGATAGTGATTTTATTCAAAAAGAACAATTTGATGTTTTAAGTTCTTCTTGTAATTCATTAATAAAAATTTTGAACAGTATTATATTAACAACTAAGCAACGATATTTCCCAAATGAAGTTGGTAAATAAAAATTCATAATTTATAATTAATAATTTTGCACAAACATTCATCATCCATAACTCATAATTCATAAAAACTTTGAATAACTCTCTTTACAACGAAGACCTAGCAGCTATTCCACAAGAAAAAAGAACTTGGGGAACTTGGAACTATGCTGCCCTTTGGGTAAGTATGAGTTTATGTATACCAACTTATATGCTGGCAAGTTCTTTAATTGAAGGAGGAATGAATTGGTGGCAAGCAATTTTAACTATATTCTTAGGCAATTCTATAGTTCTAATTCCAATGTTATTAAATGGACATGCAGGAGCAAAATATGGTATTCCATTTCCTGTTTTTGCAAGAGCTAGTTTTGGAACAAATGGTGCCAATATTCCAGCAATGTTAAGAGCAATAGTGGCATGTGGTTGGTTTGGCATTCAAACTTGGATTGGTGGTTTTGCCATTTATCAAATGATGAAAATGTGGATTCCTTCTTTAGCAACTTTGCCTCAAATTTTTCCAGATTCATTTGGCTTACAAACCGGGCCAGCAATTTGCTTTTTTATATTCTGGTTATTGAATATGTATGTAGTGTATTTAGGTGTGGAAAGCATAAAAAAACTTTTAATTTTTAAAGCCATTTTCTTACCTGTGGCAGCACTTGCACTATTATTTTGGGCCATAAATGCAGCACATGGTATTGGACCAATTTTAAGCCAACCTTCCAAATTTCAAACTTCATCAGCATTCTGGAATTATTTCTTTCCAGCTTTAACAGGCATGGTTGGTTTTTGGGCAACTTTAAGTTTAAATATTCCTGATTTTACACGCTATGCAAAATCACAAAAAGCACAAATCAATGGTCAAATTATGGGGCTTCCACCATCAATGACATTATTTGCTTTTATAGGTGTAGTGGTTACTTCTGCAACGTTTATTATTTATGGAGAAACCATTTGGGATCCTGTAGTTCTTGCAGGAAAATTCTCCAATAAATTATTAGTAAGTGTTGCTATGATTGCAGTTGCCATTTCTACTTTAGCCACCAATATTGCAGCAAATATTGTTAGTCCGGCAAACGATTTTTCAAATCTTTCACCCCAAAAAATAAATTTTAGAACAGGAGGTTATATTACTGGAGTTATTGGTATTCTTATATTTCCATGGAAACTAATTGCTGACCCTAGTGGATATATTTTTACTTGGCTAATTGCCTATTCAAGTTTATTAGGACCCGTTGGAGGAATAATGATTGCAGATTATTATTTTATCAGAAAGCAAAAATTATTGGTGGATGATTTGTATTCTCACCAAGGAATTTATTCGTTTAAAAATGGTTTTAATAACAAAGCAATTGTTGCTTTATTATTAGGAATTATTCCAAACATTCCAGGATTTTTGTTAGCCATAAAAGTTGTTGATGCAAATATTTTTCCTTTATGGATTTCTAATTTGTATCACTATGCATGGTTTGTAGGTTTTGCTGTGAGTGGATTGATATATTATGTAACAATGAAAAAAAAATAATTATTATAAATGTTGAATTTTAAATTTTGAATTAATGCGTTTTTTATCTCATTCAAAATTTATAATTTAAAATTCAAAATAACATTAAATGCAACTGCAAGTAATACATAATAAAATTTATGAAATTAGAGAAGAGAAAGTAATGCTCGACTTTGATCTTGCAGAATTGTATGAAGTTGAAACTAAAGTTTTTAATCAAGCAGTAAAACGAAATCTTGATTTATTCCCAAAAGAGTTTATGTTTATCCTTACCCAGAAAGAGTTTGCTGACTTGAGGTCACAATTTGTGACCTCAAGTTGGGGCGGCAAAAGATATTTGCCTAACGCTTTTACTGAGCATGGTGTTGCAATGCTAGCAAGTGTATTAAAAAGTGAAAAAGCAAGAAAAATGAATATTGCAATAATTAGAGCATTTATTGCATTAAGAAAACTAGCCATTAAAAATAATGAATTGATAAATTTGATGATCGAATTAAAAAACAGAATTGATGAACACGATGTTCAGTTTGCTGGCATTTATGATGCAATTGAAAATTTATTAGATGAAAAAGTAAATCAAACATCTTGGGAAAACAGAGAAAGAATTGGCTATAAAAAATAATATAAAATGTAGAATTATGAGCTTTGAATTGTGTTCAAAAAATTAACTCATAACTTTTCATTCATAATTAAAAATAAAAAAATGAGCATCTTAATTAAAAATGGAAGAATTATTACTGCATCATCAGATAATGTTGCAGATATTTTTATTGATGGAGAAACCATTCAATCAATTGGAAAAAATCTCAATAATACAGCCGATAAAATTATTGATGCAACAGGAATGCTTGTAATGCCTGGTGGCGTTGACCCACATGTTCATTTGGACATGCCTTTTATGGGTACATTTAGTAGCGATAATTATGAAACAGGAACCAGAGCTGCTTTATTTGGAGGTACAACAACTGTAATAGATTTTGTTTTACAAACTCAAGGAAAAAGTTTACAATCTGCTTTACAAGAATGGAAAGGAAGGAGTGATAATAATTGTTTGGGCGATTATAGCTTTCACATGGCTGTAACGGATTTTAATGATGATACAAAAAAAGAAATTCAACATTTTATTGAAGAGGAAGGCATCACATCTTTCAAAACTTTTATGGCATATAAAGGTGCATTAATGATTAACGATAGACAGATGGTAGGATTAATGCAAGAAGTAAAAAAGCATGGAGGCTTAATCAATGTTCATGCAACAAATGGGGATATGATTGACTACTTAATTGCAAAACATAAATCTGAAGGAAATGTATCTCCATTGTATCATTACTTATCACAACCAGAAGTTACAGAAGCTGAAGCCAGTGGCAGGTTTGCAGACTTAGCAAATTATACTGGTTGTCCTGGTTACATTGTTCACTTAACTTGTGAAGGAGCGTTAAATGCAGTACGAAATGCAACAAGAAGAAATCAAAAAGTGTTTGTAGAAACTTGTATTCAGTATTTACTTTTAGATGCATCGCTTTATGAAAAAGAAGATGGAGCAAAATGGGTGATGAGCCCACCGTTAAGAGAAAAGAAAGATCAAGATACACTTTGGGCAGGAATAAATCAAGGCTTAGTACAAGTGGTAGCAACAGATCACTGTCCATTTATGTGGGAACAAAAATTAATGGGTAAAGATGATTTTTCTAAAATTCCAAATGGTCACCCAGCCATTGAAAATAGAATGGAATTATTGTTTAGTGAAGGAGTGAATAAAGGAAGAATTACATTGAATAAATTTGTAGAAGTATCATCAACCAATGCTGCAAAAATATTTGGAATGTTTCCAAAAAAAGGAACTATTGCAGTTGGAAGTGATGCAGATATTATTATCATCGATCCCAATAAAATTCATACTATTTCTGCTTCAACTCATCACATGAATGTTGATTATAGTAGTTATGAAGGTTGGGAATTAAAAGGTAAAGTTGAAACAGTTTTACTTAGAGGGAAAGTTGTTATTAATAATAATGAATGTAAGATTCAAAAAGGATATGGACAATTTATAAAACGAAAAAAAGTTGATAGCAAAATCTAAAAATAAAAAAATTTAAACACAAATTATAAACTAAAATAAAATGCCAAGAATCATTAAATCAGGTTTAATACAAGTTGCTCTCCCAATGACTGAAGGAGAGGGTACCATTGAAGAAATTAAAGAAGCTATGGTTCAAAAACATATTCCATATATAGAAGAAGCAGGAAGACAAGGTGTTCAAATTTTATGTTTTCAAGAAATTTTCAATACACCTTATTTCTGTCCTGGCCAAGATAAAGCTTGGTACGAAAGTGCTGAAACTGTTCCTGGTCCAACCATTGAACGTATGCAAGAATATGCAAAAAAATATTCTATGGTTATCATTGTTCCTGTTTATGAAAAAGAACAAGCTGGTGTTTTATACAACACTGCTGCAGTAATTGATGCTGATGGAACATATTTAGGGAAGTATAGAAAAAATCATATTCCACACACCAGTGGTTTTTGGGAGAAATTTTTCTTTAAGCCTGGAAACCTTGGCTATCCTGTGTTTCAAACAAAATATGCTAAAGTAGGTGTGTACATTTGTTATGATAGACATTTTCCTGATGGTGCCAGATGCTTAGGATTAAATGGAGCAGAAATTGTGTACAATCCATCAGCAACTGTTGCTGGCTTATCTCAATATTTATGGAAATTAGAGCAACCTGCACATGCTGCAGCTAATGGTTATTTTATGGGTTGCATTAATCGTGTTGGTGAAGAAAAACCTTGGAACTTAGGTAAGTTTTATGGCACATCATATTTTGTAGATCCACGTGGGCAAATCATAAAAGAAGCCAGTGAAACCAATGATGAATTATTAATTGCCGATTTTGATTTAGATATGATTGAAGAAGTTCGATCTACTTGGCAATTTTTTAGAGATAGAAGACCAGAAACTTATGGAAAACTTACAGAACTTTAGTTGAGGATTAAAAGTTATGAATTAAGCGTTTTTCCGCATTCATAATTCATAATTTATAACTCATAATTTTAAAATATATGATTCAAAATAAAAGGCTTACTCCAGAGCAATACGAACAAAATTTTGCAGATATTCATCCCCCATTTGAAACAAAGGATGCTGCAGTAGTTGAAGCCAATCGTTGTTTATTTTGTTACGATCCTCCCTGTACAAAATCTTGCCCAACAAGTATAGATATTCCTAAGTTTATTAAACAAATAACTACAGATAATATTAAAGGTTCTGCTCACACAATTTTCCAATCAAACATAATGGGTGCAGGTTGTAGCAAAGTTTGTCCTGTAGAAAAATTATGCGAGGGTGCATGTGTTTTTAATTTAATGGAAGAAACGCCTATTCATATTGCAAAACTGCAACGCTATTCTACCGAAATTGCTATGACAAAAAATTGGCAATTATTTGAAAGAAAAAAATCTACCGAAAAAAAAGTGGCTGTTATAGGGGCTGGTCCTGCAGGTTTAAGTTGTGCTCATGTTTTGTCAAGAGAAGGAATTGATGTTACCATTTATGAGAAGGAAAGCAAAGCTGGCGGATTAATGACTTATGGAATTGCTGCATATAAAGTAACTCCTGAATTTTGTGAAGATGAAGTAAATTATATTCTAGGGATTGGAGGAATAGAAATTAAATACAATCACGAGTTAGGAAAAAATATTTCACTTGAAGATTTACAAAAAAATTACGATGAAGTTTATGTAGCATTTGGTGTAGGGTTGGCTCGTCAATTAAAAATTGCTGGTGAAGAATTACAAGGTGTTGAAGATGCCATAAGTTTTATTTATGATTTAAGAACCAATAATTTTTCAAATATAAAAGTTGGCGATAAAGTTGCAGTTATTGGAATGGGTATGACAGCTATTGATGCTGCTACACAAGCAAAACGATTAGGTGCTAATGAAGTTACTTTAGTGTATAGAAGAACACAAGAAGAAATGCCTTGTACCGAAGAAGAATTAAACATTGCAAAACTTGATGGCTGTAATATAATTTGGTTAGCATCTCCTAAAGAAGTGATTGGTGTTGATGGAAAAGTAATAGAACTAATTTGCGAAAAAATGAAATTAGGAGAGCCTGATTTAAGTGGAAGAAGAAGTTCAGCTTCAACCGGAGAAACTTTTTCTTTAGATGTTGATATGGTAATAAAAGCTGCTGGACAAATGCCTTTTGAAAATTTGGTATCACAATATCAATTAGAAAATAAAAATGGAAAAATTTCTGTAAAAGAAAAAACATTAACAAATTTAAAAGGTGTTTTTGCAGGTGGCGATTGTGTAAATGGTGGTAAAGAAGTTGTAGATGCAGTGCAAGCAGGAAAAGATAGTGCGAGTGCTATTCTGAAATATATAGCCACAGATGGCACTAATTAACACGAATAAATATTAGTGAAAATTCGTGCTATTCGTGGCTCAATAAAATTAAATTATGAACGATTTACTTTATAAAGAAGAGTCTTATGCAATAATTGGATTGTGTATGGAAGTGCATAACCAACTTGGACACGGTTTTTCTGAAATTGTTTATAAAGATGCTCTTCAATATGAATTTACAGAAAATGGAATTGCCTATGAAAGGGAGAAAGAATATTTGGTTTACTACAAAGGTATTTTACTTCAACATAAGTTTTATGCTGATTTCGTTGTATTTGATAAAATAATTTTAGAAGTAAAATGTACTACTTCAATAGCTGATGAACATATTTCACAAACTATTAATTACTTAAAAGTTTCTGCAAATAAACTTGGATTAATTGTAAATTTTGCAAGAGGTAAAATGGAACATAAAAGAATAATCTATTAAAAATAATTCGTGTACATCCGTGTATTCGTGGCAAAAAATAAAAACTATGGCAGATATATCATCAAACTTTTTAGGCATTAAATCTCCTAACCCTTTTTGGTTAGCAAGTGCTCCACCAACTGATAAAAAAATAAATGTACTCAGAGCTTACGAAGCAGGCTGGGGTGGCGTTGTATGGAAAACATTAGGAAGCCAAGTTAAAAATGTTTCATCACGTTATTCAGCAGTAAATTTTGGTGGACATAAAATAATGGGCTTTAACAATATTGAATTGATTAGTGATAGACCTCTTGACATTAATTTAAAAGAAATTACAGAAGTTGTAAAGTTATTTCCAGATAGAGCCATGATTGTTTCTTTAATGGCAGATAATAATCGTAACGATTGGCATGAATTAATTAAGAAATGTGAAGATGCAGGTGCCATGGGATTTGAACTTAATTTTGGTTGCCCACATGGAATGACTGAAAGAGGCATGGGTGCTGCAGTTGGTCAAGATCCTGAAATTGCAAAAATGGTTGTTGAATGGGTGATGGAAAAAGCAACCATTCCGGTAATAACAAAACTCACCCCAAATGTTCATAGTGTAGTACCAACAGGAAGAGCAGCAATTGAAGGTGGTTCAAATGCATTGAGTTTAATTAATACCATTCAAAGTGTTACTGGTATTGACTTAGATACACTTGTTCCAAATCCTTATGTTGCAGGTAAAAGTGTTTTTGGTGGTTATTGTGGACCAGCAGTAAAACCTATTGCTCTTAAATTTTTAACTACAATTGCACAAGATGAATTAACATCTAAAGTTCCCGTTAGTGGCATTGGTGGCATTAGCACTTGGAAAGATGCTGTTGAATTTATGTTATTGGGTGCAAGTAATGTTCAAGTTTGTACAGCAGCTATGAAACATGGATTTAGAATTGTAGAAGACCTGTGTGAAGGCATGAATAATTGGATGGATGAAAAAGGCTTTAAAACACTTAATGATTTTATTGGAAAGAGTGTAGAAAAAATTACTCATTGGGAAGATTTAGATATCAACTATCATCACATTGCAAAAATTAATCAAGATAAATGTATTCACTGTGGTTTGTGTTACATTACTTGCGAAGACACATCACATCAATCCATCAATATAGAAAAAGGAAATCCATATAACACTTACACTATTAAAGAAGAAGAATGTGTAGGTTGTAATTTATGTCAATTAGTTTGCCCAGTTGAAGAATGTATTACTATGGAAGAACATAGAGTTGCACCAGAATATATGAATTGGAAAATGTGGCAAGAAAAAGGTTTGCCATTGAATGACCATTAGAAACTAGAATATCAATTTTACAATGTAGTAAAAACCACCAGCCATTATAGCTGAAATGGGTATAGTAATTACCCAAGCCCATAATAAGTTAATGGTTACACCCCAACGAACAGCACATAAACGTTTGGTTGCTCCAACACCAATAATACTCCCAGTTATAGTATGCGTAGTTGAAACAGGAATATGAAAAAACTCTGTCAAATACAAAGTTAAAGCTCCAGCAGTTTCAGCACAAAAACCTTCCAAAGGTGTTACCTTGGTAATTTTTGTACCCATTGTTCTTACAATTTTCCAACCACCACTTAAAGTGCCCAAACCAATTGCAAGGAAACTACAAACTGGTACCCAAGAATATTGAGTAACAAATTGATCAAATGTTATTGTTTTTCCTATTGAGTTTTCATAAAAAATAAATGCAGCTCCAATAATACCTAATACTTTTTGTGCATCATTACCTCCATGTCCTAAACTAAATGCTGCAGAAGATAATAATTGAAGTTTTTTAAATTTAGATTCTGCCTTATATGGATTACTATTCTTAAACAAATGAACTACAAGTATTGTAATAAAGAATGCAATAAACATCCCTATTAAGGGTGCAAAGAAGATGAACAAAAATGTTGGAATAACTTTAGCATAATTAATCACATCATGAACACCATTGCCAAAACCATGTGCACCTGCAACTGCAGCACCAATAAACCCACCCATGAGTGTGTGTGAAGAACTTGAAGGAATGCCAAACCACCAGGTAATTAAGTTCCAGCAAATTGCAGCTATAATTCCTGCAAGTATCACATGAAGATTTATAAAATCGGCATTCACCCATTTAGAAACAGTAGCACCAATTCCAAAACTTTGAAAAACATATTTTGAAATAAAAAAAGCTGCAAAATTAAAAAAAGCTGCCCATAAAACTGCTTGAAAAGGAGAAAGTACTTTTGTTGAAACAATTGTTGCTATAGAATTTGCTGCATCATGAAATCCATTGATATAATCAAAAACAAAAGCTAAAACTACAATAATAACAAGAAGTGTAAACATAGTAACAATTTGAAATGAACAGATTTACTTATTAACTATGCATATTTAATAATGATAGACTCCATAACATTTGCAGCATCTTCACATTTATCTGTAGCTAATTCAAGAACTTGATAAATTTCTCTTTTTTTAATTACTTCTTTAAAATCCGTTTCTTGTTGAAATAATCTTTCAATACTCATATCAAAAACATCATCAGCTTGATTTTCTAAACTATTCACCTTTATAAAAGCTTCAGTAATTAATCTAAGATCTTTCATATCTCTTAAACCATATACAGCTTTCTTAATTTCAACTGTGCCTTGTTGTACTAAGTCAGTTAATTTCTGTATTCCAATATCATTTGGATTAACATTATAAAAATTAATTTTTTTAGCTGAACTGTATATATAATCTGCAATATCATCGAGTGATGATGCAAGGTGATGAATATCTTCTCTATCAAAGGGTGTTATAAAGTTTCTACCTAACTCAGTAAATATTTGATGTGAAGTTTCATCATTTTTATGTTCAAGATCTTCAAGTAATTTAATAATGGGAGCACGTTTATCATAATCTGGTTCAGAAACAACTCGCTGTAAAACTTTACCCATTTCTTCAACTGTATCAGCAACATTTTCGAACAAATCATAAAACACTTTGTTTTTTGGCATAAATATTTTACCAATACTATTGAGTCCCATATTACAAAAATTTGGTACAAATGTAACTTAGTCAAATATGTTAATATTTTTCTTTTTTTAAGTTAATAATTTAATAACATTCAAAATAAAAAGCTAGTTTTTTTACTTTATAACTCAAACCCTACATTTGCTGCACAACTTATTTTATGGTAGATGTTATTTTAGGATTACAATGGGGAGATGAAGGCAAAGGAAAAATTGTAGATTATTTTGCTCCTAATTATGATGTAATTGCTCGTTTTCAAGGAGGGCCAAATGCTGGACACACTTTATATGTTCAGGGCAAAAAAGTAGTATTACATCAAATCCCATCTGGTATTTTTCATCAACACACTGTGAACTTAATTGGAAATGGAATTGTTTTAGATCCAATTACATTAAAAAAAGAATGTGAAACAGTTGCTGCACTTGGCATTGATGTAAAGAAAAATTTATTTATTGCAGAAAGGGCTAATTTAATTGTACCTACCCACCGTGCATTAGATAAAGCAAGTGAAGCACAAAAAGGTGATCATAAAATTGGTTCTACCTTAAAAGGTATTGGACCAGCTTACATGGATAAAACAGGCAGAAATGCTTTAAGAGTTGGAGATTTATTAGATAAAAATTTTATTACACAATACATTAAACTTCGTCTTAAACATCAAAAACTGCTAGACAATTTTAATTTTCATGAAGATATTTCTGCTTGGGAAGAAGAATTTTTTGATGCTTTAGAATTTTTGAAAACATTAAATATTGTTAATGGAGAATATTTTATCAATAACAAAATTTCACAAGGAAAAAATATTTTAGCAGAAGGTGCTCAAGGTAGTATGTTAGATATCGATTTTGGAACATTTCCTTTTGTTACTTCATCAAACACGATATCTGCAGGTGTTTGTACAGGTTTAGGAATAGCTCCTAATAAAATAAATGACATAATTGGCATAACAAAAGCTTATTGCACAAGAGTTGGGGCTGGCCCATTTCCTACAGAACTTAATGATGAAATTGGTGAAAACTTAAGAAAATTAGGTGGTGAGTTTGGTGCAACAACAGGCAGACCAAGAAGATGTGGTTGGCTAGATTTAGTTGCTTTAAATTTTAGTTGTATGATAAATGGCGTTACAAAAATTGTAATGACTAAAGCAGATGTGTTGGATAGTTTTGATGAAATTAAAGTTTGCACATCTTACAATGTTGATGGAAAAAATACAAAAGAAATTCCTTTTCAACTTGCAAAAGCAAATGTAGAACCTGTTTATAGCAGCCTTAAAGGTTGGTCTGCATCACCATCTTCTGCAACAACTACTGTTGAAAATTTATCACAGAACATGAAAGAATATATTCAATTTATTAATAAAGAAATTAATACAGAAATAAAATATATTTCTAATGGACCTGAACGTGAAAAAATAATTGTTCTATAAATTTATAAAAAAAATAAAAAAGTTTTGGTTGTTTAAAATTTCATTTGAATTTTTACAATCTCAAATTGGAAATTAATTATGGCAATAAAATCCGAAAAAGCTAAAAGCACTCTTACTAATAAACCTGTTACAAGTAAATCAACTGAAATTTTATCTCCAAAAAAGAAATCTGTAGAAGATGATGATCTTGATGATTTAGATGAAGAAGAGATAACGCCTAAGAAAAAGGCTGGGAAAGGTTCTTCGAAAAAATTAAAAGCCGATGATGATGACGATGAAGAAGATGTTGAAGAGAAAGAAGATGATTGGGAAAAGGTTGAAGAAGATACAACTTGGGATCCTGATTTTGATGAATTTGATATTCCAAAATCACCAAAAAAAGGCGGCAAATCTAAACCAGACGATGACTTTGAATTAAATGAAGATTTTAAAGAATTCGATTTATATAATGATAAAGATGATTTTGACGATAATGATGATGATTTTTAAATAAATACTCGAATTGAAAAGTATTATCGAAAAATTTGAAATAAATAACATACAAAAATTTAAACAACAAATGTTGAGTTGGGCTAACCAGTTCAACATTTGTTGTTTTTTGGATAACAATAATTACACCTCATCATTCAATTCTTTTGAATGCACTGTTGCCATAGCAGATGAAATAAGTTTTACAAGTGAAAATAATTTAGATGTTTTTAACTCACTTTCGATTTTTTTAAAAACCAATAAAGAATGGATTTTTGGCCATTTAAGCTACGATTTTAAAAATTACATTTTCCCTTTTAAATCTGAAAATTTTGATGGTATTAATGCACCAGAAATTTCTTTATTCATTCCCACTGTTGTGATTCAGTTAAATAATAATTATGTTACCATTAATTCCAAGAATATATCTCCCTCTGAAGTTTTTAAATCTATTTCTGAATTTGATATTCGTGAACATTTTTCATCTTCAGAAAAAATAAATATTCAATCAAGATATAGTAAAACTGAATATTGTAATGTCATCAATCAATTAAAATATCATATTCAACAGGGGGATTGTTATGAAATTAATTTTTGTCAAGAATTTTTTTCAGAAAATATTGAAATTAATCCTTTAAAAATTTATCAAGAGCTAAATACCATTTCTCCAAATCCATTTAGCACATTTTATAAGCTTAATCATATTTATCTTATGGGTGCTAGCCCTGAAAGATTTATTAAAAAAATAGGCAACAAAATAATTTCTCAACCAATTAAAGGAACCATTAAAAGAGATAAAGAAAATACTGAAAAAGATGCTTTATTAAAATTACAACTACAGCATAGTGAAAAAGAAAAAAGTGAAAATGTGATGATTGTAGACTTAGTAAGAAATGATTTAGCTAGGATTGCAAAACGAAATTCAGTAACTGTTAATGAGCTTTTTGGTATTTATACTTTCCCTCAAGTATTTCAAATGATTTCAACAGTTTCTGCAACTTTAAAAAATAATTTGAGTTTAGTTGATATTCTGAAAGCCTTATTCCCTATGGGTTCTATGACAGGTGCTCCAAAATATAAAGTGATGCAATTGATAGAGCAATACGAAAAATCGAAACGTGGCTTATACAGTGGAACAATTGGGTATATAACACCCAACAATAATTTTGATTTTAATGTTGTAATCAGAAGTATTGCTTACAACCACAATAATAAATACTTAAGTTATCATGTGGGCAGTGCTATTACAAATAAAAGTAATGCAGAAGATGAGTATGAAGAATGCTTACTAAAAGCAAAAGCAATTGAAAATGTTTTAAAAAAATAAATGCCCCACCAAAGTGAGGCATTCTTACTTACTAACCCATTAAAACCAAAATTTTAATTACAATATTTATCGAATTCGTTAATTAAATGTTGTGCAATGGCTTGTGCTGGACGACCTTCTATTTGATGACGTTCAACCATACTAACCAAAGCCCCATCTTTAAACAATGCTATAGCAGGAGATGATGGTGGATATGGCATTAAATGCTGACGAACTTGATTCACAGCATCTTTGTCAAAACCTGCAAAAGCTGTAGCCAATCTATCAGGTTTATTTGTTGCCGTATTTACTGCTAAAAGTACTCCAGGTCTGCATGCACCTGCTGCACAACCACATACAGAATTAATTACAACTAATGTTGTACCTTCTTTTGTTATGCTATCTTCTACTTGTTCAACACTCACTAAATCTTCAAAACCAGCATCGGTTAATTCCGATTTCATTGGTAACACTATTTCTGATGGATACATTAATTATTAATTTGGATGCAAAAATAACCTCAATCTACATTAATAAGTTGAGTTTTTTTCTTTTTTCGCACTTCGAAAGAGCCATATTGTCGCTTATTAACGAATTAAATAGACTTTATGTCGCTTTTATTGAATAGGTATGTAGTTTGAACGGATAACCGAAATTAATTAACCAAAAAACTTATAATGATGACTATCGTAAAACACAAACCTTTTTTCGTGAACAATTTACTAGATGATTTGTTTCACACAATGCCCGAACTAAATTATTTGAATAAATTAGCTAGTGCAGTAAACATTTACGAAACTAAAGATGGATTTCACTTAGAGATGAATGCTGCTGGACGAGCAAAAGAAAATTTTAAAATTCAGTTAGAAAAAAGAACTTTAACTATAAGCTATGATAAGAAAGAAGAAGTTAAAGATGAGTCTTACAAAACATTAAAAGAGAATTCAGTTTTGAAAGTTTTAAAAGAAGTTTCACCATTGATAGCAATATTGAAGCTGAAAAAATTGAGGCCAAATATGAAAAAGGAATTTTGCTGATTTATTTACCAAAAAAAGAAGAAGTAAAAAAAATTCCAAAACAAATTAGCATTTCTTAATTAAAGTTAATTCGTACCCTATAATCCCATTTGTCATACAAATGGGATTTTTATTGCAGTTTGTTCAAAAAGCAATTGTTAATTTGCAAGTGAACATGAAGAAAAGCATAGAATTATTTTTAATAATCATCTTTTTGATAATACCTAATACTGTAATTTTTTCTCAGAGAACATTACAAACAGATGGTGTTGTAGTTCCTTCGAATAATAATTTTTCACGAAATAATATGAATAGCAGAAATGGTGATACAGCATTTAAAAAAAGAGATTTAAGTGCAGATTCAATAAGTATTTATTATACACTCTACAATCAAACCAAATCAAATTTAGTTGATACAAGTATCTCAGATTTTTATTCAAAATTTCCACTCTCTTATACCTACAATCATTTAGGAAATTTAGGAACAGCTGCAGCATCTTTAATTTTTAATCCTTGGCTACAAGCTGGCTTTAATGCTGGGTTTCATCAATTCGATGCCTATAATTACAATCTCGAATCAACAAAACTTTATCAAACAACCAAACCCTATACAGAACTTAATTATACATTAGGTAGTAGTGCAGAACAAATAATTAATGTTTTGCATACACAAAACAAAAAAGATAATATCAATTACTCATTAGAATATAGATTTATCAATTCTCCTGGTATTTTTAAAAATCAAAATGCAAGTGTAAATAATACCAGATTAGCTTTTCAATTTAAAAGCCCAAATAAACATTATCACTTAACTGCAGTATATATTGCTAATAAAAATGCATCTTCAGAAAATGGTGGAACTGTTGATTATAAACAATTAGATTCACTTTCATTGAACAGTCCATTTGAGTTACCTGTTCGTCTAGGTTTAGGAGGAGTGATTAGAAGAGATTTGTTTAACACTACTGTTAGTACAGGAAATATTTATAAACAAAATGAATTTGTAATTAAGCATGAATACGATTTAGGTAAAAAAGATTCAATTATAATAGATAGTTCAAGCTTTAAAATATTTTATCCTAAAATCAGATTACAACATATTTTAAGCATTCAAAATAAAGAGTTTTTGTTTCAAGATTTTTATGCAGATTCGGCAAAATATTCGAATTATTTTAATTATACAATTAAACATAATGCTACTGCAAGTTATGATACTATTAAGTTTAAAGATAGTTGGAGGATAATAAAAAACGAATTTGGCATCATTTTATTTCCCGATAAAAAAAATGCTACACAATTTATTAAAGCAAGTGCTACACTTGAAAATTTAACAGGCAGATTTAATGATACATTATCAGATAAATTTTACAATGTTTTTTTTGGAGGTGAGTATAGAAATAGAACTAAAAATAAAGTTTGGGAGATTGAAGCTAATGCAAAACTATACTTAGCAGGAATTAACTCTGGTGATTATAATGCTTATATTTCTATTCAAAAACAATTAGGCAAAAAAACCGGAAGCCTTCAATTAGGATTTCAGAACATAAACAAAACGCCTGCCTTCATATTTAGTAATGGCTCTTCCTTCAGAGTTACTAACAGAACCAGTTATACAAAAGAAAATTCATTAAAACTATGGGCTAACTATTTTAATAAAGATCTAAATTTAAAGCTAACAGGTGAATATCTTTTATTAAGTAATTATATGTTTTTTGATAACTTTTTTACAGCACAACAAGAATCTGCTTTATTCAATGTTTTACATGTAGGCATAGAAAAAAAGTTTAAATTATCTAAGCGAATTAATCTTTATTCAGAATTTCATTTTCAACAATCTACAGCAAATGCACCAATTAATATACCAACATTTTTTACAAGGCAACGTATAGCATTTGAAGGAAATTTTTATACTAATTTATTTTTATCAACTGGCTTAGAATTTAGATATTTTACAAATTACAAACCTTCTGGATACTCACCTTTTAACGGACAATTTTTCTATCAAAATAATTATACCTTAAACAACCGGCCAGACATTAATTTTTATTTTAACTTCAGAATTAAAACCTTTAAAATTTATTTTAGAGCAGAAAATTTAAATTCACTAATTCCACCTAGTGGCTATAAAAAATATAATTATGCCACTGAACAATACCCAATGCAAAGTGTTTGGATGCGTTTAGGAATTTTCTGGAGTTTTATTAACTAGTGCATATTAGTTTTAACACTACTAAACTCCATTTTATTTTATAGTATTTAAATAAAAAACTTGCTCATCTTTAAAATAAAGATTAATTTAGTTGCTTCTAGAATCAATATTTCTTCACTTAAATTTTATAACATGAGAAAAGTTGATGTTGTAAACATAATTTCCGATAAAACTGGAATACCAAAAGTTGATGTTTTGGTAACGCTCGAAACATTATTTCAAGAAATTAAATCTCAGCTCTCATCTGGCGAAAACATTTATGTTAGAGGGTTTGGAAGCTTTATTACGAAAAAAAGAGCTGCAAAAATTGGCAGAAATATTAAGAAAAATATTGCTGTACATATACCCGAACATTATATCCCAGCATTTAAACCTTCAAAAGAATTTGTAGAAGAAGTTAAAACTAAGTTTAAGCCTCACTAAATTTGCAAAAAAAATATAGTGCTTAAAAAACAAATATATCTTCTATCCACAGCAATCGTTTTATTAATAGCATTATTTTACTTCGGTAAAACTGTAAATCCAAAGAAAGAGACTACAGAAATAAAAACAAGTCAAAGCACGGCTACTTTGAACTTTAATGAGTTAATTACACGCTCAAAAGAAAGTTTAAACAGCTCCCAAAAAAAAATATTAGACAAACTAGAATCTAAGATAGAATCTGGCACCAAACAAGATAAAATTCACAATTACAATCATTTAGCTAACTTTTGGAAAGATTCGGTTCAACTCTATGAACCCTATCTTTTTTACTCTGCAGAGGCAGCAAAGTTGGAAAATTCAGAAAAAAGTCTCACATTCGCCGCCCAACAATTTATAAATAGTATGTTGGAAGTAACTGACCCAGGCATTCAAAACTGGTTAGCTACAAACGCAAAAGTTCTTTTTGAAAAAGCATTAACACTCAATCCGAACAACGATAGCATCAAAGTAGGTTTAGGAGCTTGTTATATTTTAGGCAATATTTCAGATAATCCAATGCAAGGAATATTGCCCATAAGAGACATAGCAACAAAAAATCCAAATAACTTGTATGCACAATATGTGTTGGGCTTAGGTGGAAAAAAAAGTGGTCAGTTCGATAAAGCAATTGAAAGGTTTTTAATTATAACCAAAAGCAAACCTGATCATATTGAAAGTATTTTGCATTTAGCAGAGTGCTATGAATTAAAATCTGATAAAACCAATGCCAAAATTTGGTATTCAAAAGCATCAGCTTTAATTAACAACGAAGCCATTAAAAAAGAAATTGCAAATAGAATAAACGAATTAAAATAAATTAAAATTAGAAGTTATGCCTTGTGGTAAAAAAAGAAAACGTCATAAAATTGCTACTCATAAACGTAAAAAGCGTTTAAGAAAAAATCGTCATAAAAAGAAAAATAAATAAATTACTGTTCTAGTTCCTAACTTATAGTTGGGAACTAGATTTTTTTGGTTTTTGCCACTATTATCTTTAGAGCTGCAACTTATCCTTCCTTTCCTGTCTAAACTCTCATTGGCAAACACTATGTTTTATATCATACTTTGTTACCATTAGTATCAAAGCATTATGTATTTAAAAGTTGCGTATTTTGAACAAAGATTTAATTATTAATGCCGCACCAACTGGTGTTGAAATTGCATTATTAGAAAATAAAAAATTAGTAGAACTTCATAACGAAAAGTTAGACGTAAGCTATACTGTTGGCGATTTATATTTAGGTAAAGTAAAAAAATTAATACCAGGTTTAAATGCAGCATTTGTTGATGTTGGATTTGAAAAGGATGCCTTTTTACATTACACAGATTTATCTCCATATGCAAAGTCTTTATTAAAGTTCACAGAATTGTCTGTGGCACAAACTGATGAAAACGACTTAAACTTTTCGAATTTTACTGTTGAACCAGAAATTGTAAAGTCGGGAAAAATTACAGAAATTTTAAGTGGTAAGCCCAATGTGTTGGTGCAAATTTTAAAAGAACCAATTGCAGCTAAAGGCCCAAGATTAAGTTGCGAATTAAGTTTGCCAGGAAGGTTTATTGTACTTACTCCTTTTAATGATATTGTTGCTGTATCAAAAAAAATTCATACCTCTGAAGAGAGAAAAAGGTTACACAAAATTGTAGAGGCAATTAAACCTAAAAATTTTGGAGTAATTATTAGAACTGCTGCAGAAGGAAAAAGCACATCAGAACTTCATCAAGATTTATTAACACTTGTAAATATTTGGAAAGGAATTCAAAAGAATTTAAAAGGTGCTGTTGCTCCTGCAAAAATTTTAAGTGAACAAAGTAAAACCACCAGTATTTTACGAGATTTATTGAATGAAGATTTTAATAACATTGTTACAAATGATAAAAATATCTATAACGATGCTAGAAATTATATTCAAAAAATAGCCCCTGAAAAAAAGGATATTGTTACTTTTTACGAAAATGATATTACCATTTTTGATAGTTATGGCATTACAAAACAAGTAAAAGCATCTTTTGGGAAAACTGTAAACTTGCCTAGTGGTGCATACTTAATTATAGAACATACAGAAGCATTACATGTAATTGATGTTAATAGTGGCTATAAAAGTGTTGGTAATAATCAAGAAGAAAATTCTTTACAAACCAATTTAGAAGCCGCTGAAGAAATTGCTCGTCAATTAAGATTAAGAGATATTGGTGGAATAATTGTTATAGACTTTATTGATATGCGTTTGCCCGATAATAAACGTAAAGTTCAAGAAGCAATGGAGCAATTTATGAATACTGATAGAGCTAAGCACTCAGTATTACCAATTTCTAAGTTTGGTTTATTGCAAATAACCCGACAAAGAATGAAACCAGAAGTAAACATCATTACTTCGGAAGAATGTCCTGCTTGTAATGGCACTGGAAAAATAGGATCAACACTTATTTTGGAAGATGATATAGAAAAAAAGTTACACTATTTATCTACTCATTCATATAAAAACATAAATCTAGTTGTACATCCAATTGTTTATTCTCATTTAACCAAAGGTATTTTCAATTCAATATTTAAAAAATGGAAAAAACAATATAAAATGAAATTTACGCTACAACAAAACAGTAACTATCATTTAGTTGAGTTTCGATTTTTTAACGAACACGAAGAAGAAATAAATTTTTAAAAAAACTCCGTTCATTGAACGGATTTTTTTTTATCTTTTTTACAAATTATCTTCTTCCACCATAGAAATAAAAATTAACCAATTACTTTTGTTACTAAGTTAACATTATGCTAGAATTTGAAAATAAGGTTGTAGTTATAACAGGCGGTTCCGATGGAATTGGCAAGTCGTTAGTTGAACTTTTTTTGAAACAAGGTGCAAAAGTTGCCACATGTGCTAGAAACCATGATAAGCTATATCGATTACAACAACAAAATGCCCATAAGCCATTACTAGTTTATACAGCAGATATTGGGAATGAAGAAGATTGTAAAGATTTTATTCAAGGTGTAATAAAATCCTATGGCACTATTGATATCCTAATTAACAATGCAGGAATTTCAATGCGATCTTTATTTGAAGAAGTTGATATAGATACTTTGAAAAAAATAATGGATACTAATTTTTGGGGAACAGTTTATTGTACGAAATTTTCTCTACAACATATTTTAAAAAATAAAGGTTCAATTGTAGCTGTATCTTCTATTGCTGGATTTAGAGGTTTACCAGGGCGTAGTGGTTACAGTGCAAGTAAATTTGCAGTTAATGGTTGGATAGAATCTATAAGAACAGAATTATTAAAAACAGGAGTAAATGTATTGCTAGTTTGCCCAGGTTTCACCAGTTCAAATATTCGTAATGCAGCATTAAATAAAAAAGGATTAGCACAAGGTGAAAGCCCTATGGATGAAGGCAAAATGATGTCATCGGATGAATGTGCTTTACATATTGTAAAAGCTATTAGTAAAAGAAAAAGAAACTTAATTTTAACTTTTATCGGTAAAAGAGCAGTTTTTCTTAATAAATTTTTTCCGGCATTGGCCGATAAATTAACTTACAAATTCTTTTATAAAAACGATGAATTAGTTAAATAATTAGAAAAAAAATATTGAACCTTTAAATGTCAATAATTACTTTAACAACAGATATAGGCCAACAAGATTACATTGTAGGAGCATTAAAAGGTCAACTTTTATCAGCAAACCCACAGCTGAATATTGTAGATATTTCACACTATTTAACACATACAAATTTTCCTGAAGCAGTTTATATCTGCAGAAATGCATTTATGCATTTTCCACCAAAAACTATACACTTAATTATTTTCAACTTTTATGAAAATAAAAATGATAATATTTTAATTGCTGAATTCAATAATCAATTTATCATTTGTGCAGACAATGGAATTTTACAAATGATAACAGATAAAGCTCCTATTAAAATTTTTGCAATTCATAAAAATCATAAAGAAAAATTTTTAGAATCAACAATAAAGGTAGCTGCTATTGTTGCTGAATTATCGGCAGGTAAAAAGCTTGCTGAAATTGCTGAACCTATAAAAAATATAATTGTAAAAAACAATATACAACCAAGCATTTCTGAAATTTGGATAAAAGGGCATGTAATTTTTATTGACAATTTTGAAAATGTTGTCACTAATATTACTCAAGAAATTTTTGAAAGAGAATTGAAGGGTAGAAAATTTAAAATTATTTTAACCAGAGGTGAAGATGTAGAAGTTTTAAGTGATAATTATTTATCAGTAGCCGAAGGTGAAAAATTAGCTTGGTTTAATAGTGCTGGATTTTTAGAACTAGCTATGAATAAAGGTAATATGGCTGGACTTTTTGGATTTCAAGATTTTAATGAACTTAATTACAAGGAAGGCAAAGCCATGCAAAACAAAATTTTTTATAAATACATTCAAATAAATTTTTATGACTAATGTATTAAAAAAAATAATGTACTTTTTAATGTTACTTCTTTTCGTGGGTTGTTCTAGCAATGAAAAATTGTTACCTGCTGAAGATGCATTAGATGCTGTTAGACTTTTTAAAGATGCTTATCAAAACGGGAATTACGAAAAAGCAAAATTTTATTGTTTAGATAATGAATTGAATAAAATAAAACTTGATTCAATTTTCAAAAACTATCAAAGCCTCAGTAATGCAGAAAAAACACCATTAAAATCTGCATCACTAATCATTTTAAAAAATGAAACTATTGATGAACAAAATGTTCAAATAATTCTTGCAAATAAAGCAAATGCAACAAATGATACATTTAATGTGATAAAATCGAATAATCTTTGGCTAATAAAATCATTAAAATAAGATGTTATAAAACATTTTATTAGTTGCATTAGGTGGAGCCACATAATCTGTGTTAAGATATTTAACTTATTATTTTCTTCCTTCAAAAACAATTAATAAAGCAACATTACTTGTAAATATTTTAGGAAGCTTACTGATTGGTTTGTTAGCTAGCTATTTTTCAAGAATGCCAAATACATCCACTTTACAAAATCTGCTGATAATTGAATTTTGCGAAGGTTTTACAACATATTCTGCATTCAGTTGGGATGTTTTTGTTTTGTTGCAACAACATAAAATATTATATGCTGTTGGCTATATTTTAGTAATGTTAATTTTAGCTGTTCTATTTACCTATTTTGGATATATAATTAGTAAATGAAATTTATTTTTTCATTTCAATAAATTGTTTCTTTGTAACGATGGATTTAGCAGGAAAAATATTAGCTCAAGAACTCATTGCTTTTGAAAAGCATTTTAAAGATGCAGTGAAGAGCAGGGTTTCTTTGTTAGATAGAATTATGCATTACATTATTCAAAGAAAAGGAAAACAACTTCGTCCAAGATTTGTTTTACTCTGTGCTAAACTCGGTGGTCCAATTACTGAATCAACTTACAGGGCTGCATCTTTAGTTGAGCTTTTACATACCGCTACTTTAGTGCATGATGATGTTGTTGATGATGCTATGGAACGCAGAGGCTTTTTTTCAATTAATGCACTTTGGAAAAATAAAGTTGCAGTGCTAGTTGGTGATTATTTATTATCGAAGGGTTTATTACTTTCTTTAAACCATGGCGATTTTAAAATATTAAAAATTCTTTCTACTGCAGTTAAAGAAATGAGTGAAGGCGAATTATTACAAATGGAAAAATCTAGAAATTTAAATTTAGACGAATCTGTTTATTACGAAATTATCAAAGGTAAAACAGCCTCCCTCCTAGCATCAGCCTGTGCATCAGGTGCCGCATCTACTTTTACAGATGAAGCTATGGTTGAGAAAATGAGGTTATTTGGAGAAAAAACAGGAATGGCTTTTCAAATAAAGGATGATTTATTTGATTATGGAACTGATAAAGTAGGTAAACCAACTGGTAACGACATCAAAGAAAAAAAACTTACTCTTCCTTTAATTTATACTTTGAACAACTGTGATAAGGCAACAAAAAATAAAATTATTTACATTGTAAAAAATAATAATAAAGACAAGAAAAAAGTTCAGTATGTTTTAGACACTGTTCAAAATTGTGGTGGTATTGAATATGCACATAATAAAATGATTGCATATAGAGATGAAGCTCTTGAAATATTAAATAACTTCGAAGATTCTGAAGTAAAACAAGCACTTGAACAATTAGTGAGATATACAACTGATAGAAAATACTAACCAAGCAATGCAGAAAAGATGGAGAATATTACCACATAATATAGAATTAACTAAC
>JANLVQ010000075.1:0-4221 GCA_031364085.1 Chitinophagaceae bacterium | reverse complement strand
ATAAAAGACTTATGCAAAGTTGGCACCATTGCCAAAATTATTAAGCTCATTAAAATGCCAGATGGTGGTACAACCATCATCATTCAAGGTAAACGAAGATTTGAAATTACAAGTGTAATATCAACCGAACCATATTTTGTTGCAAATATTATTAAGCTTGATGATATTGATGTGGTAAAGGATGATAATTTAAAAGCACAAATTGAAACAATAAAAGACATTGCAGCACAAATTATTCAACTTTCTCCAAATCTTCCAACAGAAGCCTCAATTATTTTAAAAAACATCGAGAGCCCATCTTTCTTAATCAATTTTGTTTGCAGTAATTTGAATAATGATATTGCACAAAAACAAAGTTTATTAGAGAATAACGATATAAAATCTCGTGCTGAAAAACTTATTGAACTTTTGCATAAAGAGCTACAATTTGCAGAGCTAAAAGAAAAAGTTTCGAACAAAACTCGTTTAGAAATAGATAAACAGCAGAGAGATTACTTTCTTCAGCAGCAAATGAAGAGTATTAAAGATGAGTTAGGTGGAGAAAATAATGAACGAGAAATTGCAGATTTAAAAAAGAAAGCTGAAGCAAAAAAATGGCCTGAAAATGCTAAAAAAATGTTCGATAGCAATATAGCAAAGCTAGAACGTATGCATCCTCAAACACCAGATTATTCAGTAGTATATAACCATTGTGATTTAATGCTTGAATTGCCTTGGCAAGAATATACAGACGATAATTATAATTTAAATAATGCAAAGAAAGTGTTAGATGCAGACCATTATGGTATGCAAAAAATAAAAAGCAGAATTATAGAGTACTTAGCTGTATTAAAATTAAAGGGAGATATGAAAAGCCCAATACTTTGTTTTGTTGGTCCTCCAGGTATTGGAAAAACTTCTTTAGGCAAAAGCATAGCACATGCAGTAGGTCGAAAATATGTTCGTTTAAGTTTAGGTGGATTACATGATGAAAGTGAAATTCGTGGTAATAGAAAAACTTATATTGGTGCAATGCCTGGTAGAGTATTGCAAAATATTCGAAAATGTAAAAGCAGTAACCCTGTAATGATTTTAGATGAGATAGATAAAATTGGTAGCGATTTTAGAGGTGATCCTTCATCTGCATTATTAGAAGTTTTAGATCCAGAACAAAACAATAATTTCTACGATAATTATTTAGAAATGGAGTACGATTTGAGTAAAGTATTGTTTATTGCAACTGCAAATAATTTACAAAATATTCAACCGGCTTTAAGAGATAGATTAGAAATTATTGATTTGAGTGGATATGCTATTGAAGAAAAAGTAGAAATTGCTAAACGCCATCTTCTGCCAAAACAAAAAGAAGCACATGGTTTAGCAAAAGTGAATATTAAAGTTTCAGATGCTATTTTAGAAAAAGTTATAGAAAATCACACACGAGAAAGTGGTGTAAGAGAACTTGATAGACAAATTGCTTCTATCATGAGAAATCTGGCTAAACAATATGCTTCAAAAGGCAAAATTAAGCCAACAGTTTCTGCTGGTGATGTAGAATCAATACTTGGCAAGCCGAGATACAGCAATGAAATATACAAAACTGCTAATATGCCTGGTGTAGCAGTTGGCTTAGCTTGGACTTATGTTGGTGGAGATATTCTTTTTATTGAAGTAGCCCTAAGCGATGGTAAAGGTGAATTGAAATTAACCGGAAATTTAGGTAATGTAATGAAAGAAAGTGCTACAACAGCATTAACTTATTTACAAGCAAATTATAAAAAATTAGGTATTAATTCAGAGTTATTTAAAACTAAAAACATACACATTCATGTACCTGAAGGTGCTACACCAAAAGATGGTCCAAGTGCAGGTGTAACCATGCTTTCAGCTTTAACATCTGCTTTTACTTCGAAAAAAGTAAAACCCTTTTTAGCAATGACTGGTGAAATTACTCTTCGAGGTCAAGTGTTGCCAGTTGGAGGAATTAAAGAAAAAATATTAGCTGCTAAACGAGCTGGCTTAAAAGAAATCATCATGTGTTATCAAAACCAAAAAGATGTTGAGGAAATTGATAACAATTTTATTAAAGGGGTAAAATTTCATTATGTAAAAACTATGCAACAAGTATTGGATCTTGCAATTGGCTATAATTCTTAATCTATTAACAAAGTCAACTGTAATAAGTAATTGATTTTAATTAATATTGCAATATAGGATACACATCATGTTAACATCTTCACAAAAACGTATTGCAATATTTGGTTCAACTGGTTCTATTGGCACTCAGGCTTTAGATGTAATTGAAGCCAACCCCGATAAATTTAGTGCTGAAATTTTAACGGCACAAACCAATGCAGATTTATTAATTCAACAAGCACAAAAGTTCAATCCGAATTGTGTTGTTATTGGAGATGAATCAAAATATCTTAAAGTAAAAGAGGCTCTGTCTAGCACTAATGTTAAAGTTTTTTCAGGAGAAAAAGCATTAGAAGAAGTGGCATCTTTTCAAAGCTATGATATGATGTTAGCAGCAATTGTAGGTTATGCAGGTTTAAAACCAACTCTTGCAGCTGTTGAACAAAACAAACCCATCGCATTAGCTAACAAAGAAACTTTAGTTATAGCTGGTGATATCATTATGAAGAAAGCAGCTGAAAAACGAGTACCCATTATCCCTGTGGATAGTGAACATTCGGCTATTTTTCAATGCTTGGTTGGCGAAACAAGAAACAAAATTGAAAAAATAATTTTAACTGCAAGTGGTGGCCCTTTTTTAGGAAAAAAACCTAATTATTTGGTTAATGTAAAACGAGAACATGCTTTGCAACACCCTAATTGGAGCATGGGTGCAAAAATTACTATTGACTCTGCAACCCTTATGAATAAAGGGCTTGAGATGATAGAAGCCAAATGGTTATTTAACTTAAAACCAGAACAGATACAGGTAGTTATTCATCCTCAAAGTATCATTCATAGTATGGTACAATTTGAAGATGGCAGCATAAAAGCACAAATGGGATTACCCGATATGAAATTGCCTATTCAATATGCAATGGCTTATCCTCAAAGAATTCAAAACAATTTTCCTCGTTATAATTTTAAACATCCTAACACATTAAATTTTGATGAGCCAGATTTGAAAACATTTAGAAATTTGGCATTAGCACAAGAAGCATTAGAAAAAGGAGGAAACATTCCTTGCTTGCTAAATGCAGCAAATGAAATAGCAGTTTATGCATTTTTAAAAAATAGAATTGGGTTTTTAGATATTACAGAAGTTATTGAAAAAGTTATTCGTACCATACCTTTTATAGAAAACCCAACCATTGAAGATTTGTTTGAAAGCGATGCAGAAGCACGTAGTTTCGCAGCCAATATCATAAAATTATAATTTACTTTTTTATTTAAATCTTATATGACTTTATTAGCAATTGATTGGAGCAGTATTTTAGTTAAAACTGGTCAGTTTATTTTATCTTTTTCTATTTTAGTAGTGTTACATGAATTGGGTCATTTTTTACCAGCTCGTTGGTTTAAATGTAGAGTAGAAAAATTTTATTTATTCTTTAACCCTTGGTTTAGTTTATTTAAAATAAAAAAAGGAGAAACCGAATGGGGTATAGGTTGGATTCCCTTTGGTGGTTATGTGAAAATCAGTGGTATGATTGATGAAAGCATGGACAAAGAACAAATGAAACAACCACCTCAACCTCATGAATTTCGTTCTAAAAAAAGTTGGCAAAGATTAATCATCATGCTAGGTGGAATTATTGTGAATATACTACTTGCCATTGTAATTTTTATAGGCATCATGTGGTATTGGGGCGAAGAATATGTGCCTAATAAAAATATTAAATACGGCGTTTATGCCGATTCCTTGGCAAGAAAAATGGGAATTGAATCTGGTGATAAAATTATTTTTATTGATGGAATAAAAATTGAAAATTTTAATACTATTGGTAGTGAAATAGCTTTGAATGATGCCAAAAAAGTTACAGTTGATCGTTTAGGACAAATGATAGAATTAAATGTACCAAATGGTTTTATTAACGATTTAAATAAAAGCAGATTAAATGGATTTATTGAGCCACGTGTTCCTTATATTATAGATTCTGTTAGTCCTCAATGTAAAATTATTAGTGGCAGTATTTTAAAAGGAGATCAAGTAATTGTTGTAAAAGGTAAACCAATACAATTTATAAACGAGTATTTTGAATTAAAGAAAGGTTTATCAAACACGCC
>JANLVQ010000340.1:0-2578 GCA_031364085.1 Chitinophagaceae bacterium | reverse complement strand
TAATAGAGAACCAACCAAGCCAGAACCAATAATAGTAATATTTTTTTTCATAAAAATTTATATTTTCATCTACTAGTGCAATAATACAAGTTAATGATTTTATAACTGTTTGAATAAAAAAAATCCTGCAATGAAGCAGGATTTTTTATTAGTTTATTTTTGGAGCAGCTTGTAATATTTCATCGTCAACTTGGTCTGCATATTTTTTAAAATTATCAACAAACATATTTGCTAATTTCTTAGCAGTCATATCATAGTCATCTCTATTCGCCCAAGTAAATCTTGGGTGTAAAATTTCTTTTGGAACATTAGGACAACTTACTGGCATTAGCATACCAAAAATTGGATGTGGATTAAAATCAACATTATCTAAATCACCATTTAATGCAGCAGTGATCAGTGCTCTAGTGTATGGCAGTTTCATTCTTTTACCAACACCATAAGAACCACCACTCCAGCCTGTATTAATCATCCAAACATTTACCTTATGTTCTCTCATTTTTTCACCCAACATTTTTGCATAAAAGCCAGGGTGTAATGGTAGGAAAGGAGCTCCAAAGCAAGCACTGAAAGTTGCTTTTGGTTCTGATACTCCAGCTTCAGTACCTGCAACTTTTGCAGTATAACCACTAATAAATTGATACATGGCTTGTCCAGGTGTTAATTTACTTATTGGAGGTAAAACTCCATAGGCATCGCATGTGAGAAAGAAAATATTTTTAGGTAAACCACCAATGCTTGGTTCTAATGCATTTGAAATAAAATCTAAAGGATAACTAACCCTTGTATTTTCTGTAATAGATTTATCTTCAAAATTTATTGTATTTGTGCCTGGTATAAAACCAATGTTTTCAACCAAAGCTCCTGGCTTAATTGCTCTGTAAATTTCAGGTTCTTTTTCTTCACTTAAGTCTATCACTTTTGCATAACAACCACCTTCAAAATTAAAAATGGAGTCTTTTGTCCAGCCGTGTTCATCATCACCAATTAATTTTCTATTAGGGTCGGCACTTAAAGTAGTTTTTCCTGTCCCACTCAATCCAAAAAATACTGCAACGTCACCATCATTACCCATGTTAGCACTACAGTGCATGCTTAATACACTTTTGTCGTGTGGTAAAATATAATTTAAAATGGTAAATATTCCTTTCTTCATTTCACCGGTATAACCAGTACCGCCAATAATAATAGTTTTATGTTTAAAAGATACAATGGCAAAATTGTGTTGACGCGTTTTATCGACAGTTGCATCAGCTCTATAACTTGGTGATTGAATAATATGCCAATCAGGAATGAAATTTTCAAGTTCGTCTGAAGTAGGTCTTAGAAACATATTATATGCAAATAAATTGCTCCATGGCAACTCATTTACTACTCTAATATTTGTTTTGTAATTTGGATCGGCACAAGCATAAACATCTCTTATCCAAACTTCTGTTTTTGTGCTCAAATGCTTTAATAATTTAGCTTTCAAGTTTAAAAAATCTTCTTCAGCAAATGGAATATTAAAATTATTCCAGTGAATTGTTGTTTCAGTGATTTCGTCTTTAACAATAAATTTATCTAAAGGGCTTCTCCCTGTAAATTCACCAGTATTAATACATAAAGCACCAGTATCGTTTAAAACGCCTTGATTTCTTTGAATTGCTTGGTCAACTAATTGCTCAGGTGAAAGTTGATAATGAATGGTTACATTTTCTGATATGCCTAATTTACTTAATTTTTCTTTTGGAAATTGGAGTGATTTTATAATAGCCATATAAAAAACTTACGTTTGTTAGTTTTGCAAAAATAGGTAAGCATTTTTTAGAAAAAAATATATGTGTAATAGTTACACTTTATTTATTTATGATTTTTGTATTAACAATTTATATTTTCAATATAGTATAAGGCTTAAAAATTTTGGTAATTCATAAACAATATTATATTTGTTGCTACAACTAATTGTTTAATTAAAAATAGAAAACTGTGTCTTACGATTTAAATGAGAAAAAACAAGAAAGTGTTTTTAGTAAAAGAATTAAAGCTGGTAAAAGAAGAACTTACTTTTTTGATGTACGAGAAACTCGTGGTAATGATTACTTTTTAACAATAACAGAAAGTAGAAAAAGGTTTGATGATAATGGTTATGATAGGCATAAAGTATTTATTTACAAAGAAGATTTTAACAAATTCACAAAGGCATTAATTGAAAGCGTAGATTATGTAAAAACTGAGCTTATGCCTGATTTTGATTTTGATGCATTTAATCATGAATATCCAGAAAATGGCGAGAATAACGACACCGAAGAAAATGTAAATGAGGTTGTAACTGCTGCAAAGGAAGAAGCTCCAAAAATTATTGAACAATTAACAGAAAATACAAACACATCTGATGATAGTAATATTGAACACGTAGATAAATGGTAATTTAAAATAGTAATAATAAAAAAATAGCTTTCGAAATTGAAAACTATTTCTTTTATGTATGAGGTATAAGAATTACATGGTTGCTAATTGTACTTTTTGTGTAAGTTCCTGAACATTTTCTTTAAAAATACTATCTGTATCCATTAAATCTTTTACAGTTTGGCAAGAG
>JANLVQ010000334.1:0-11235 GCA_031364085.1 Chitinophagaceae bacterium | reverse complement strand
TTAAGAAACCAAAACTGAAATTTTTGTAGGTTAAGTTATTTCTGAAGCTAGCTAAAAAATCAGGATTTGGATCTCCAATAACAAAGTTTGAAGAAGCCGTTCTGTCGTAACGTCCATTAGCTAAAACAATTCTCATATTAGGGTCTCTAGCTATATTATTTGGATCACCAAAGTATTTGTAGTCTGAACCTTTGATAACACCATAAGGTTGGCCAAGAGCAGCATTAATAGTAACACCACCTTGGAAACCACCTAAAACTATATTATCAATTTTATTTCCAGCACCATCATCAAATAACTCAATAACAGTATTTCTATTTCTAGTATAGTTAAATCTCATGTTCCAAGTTAAATCTTTTGTTTTAACTGGAGTAATGCCTAATGAAATTTCTATCCCTTTGTTTTGAACTGTACCAGAGTTACGATATAAAGCATTGTACCCTGTAGCTCTAGAAATTGAAACTGGAATAATTTGGTCGAAAGATTTAGCATCATAATATGTAACATCTAAAGTAACTTTGTTTTTAAATAAAGCTAATTCTATACCTAATTCTGATGACTTAGTTCTTTCTGGTCTCAAGTTAGGGTTGTTACTAGTAGTTGGCGTAGCAAACATATTTTGAGTTCCAAATGCAGTTTGTGGATTGAAAGTATTTTTTGTTTGATAGTATCCACCATCTTTACCTACTTCAGCATAATTAGCTCTTACTTTACCATAACTTAACCAGTTATATTGCTTTAATAAATTAGAGAAAATAAATCCTCCAGAAATAGCTGGATAATTATATTTATTATTTCCTTCAGGTAAGGTTGATGATGCATCTCTTCTTACAGTTGCATCTAAAGTTAGCATGTTATCGTAAGTAAAGGTTACACCAGCGTAAACACCATCAACTTGTTTTTTTCCTTCAAATTCACCGGGTGCATTTACTGGGTTTTTAGTATTGCTTAAAGCATAAATACCAGGCACTGCTAAACCACCATTAGTTGAGGCAGCAATTGAATTGTATTGATCTTTACGAATATTTAAACCTAATAAACCTTTGAAATTTAATTTAGAAGTAATGTTTTTATCAACATTAGCCATTAAATCGAAATTGGTTTGTTGGCTATTTTGATTACTTCTTGCATATCCAGAAACACCAACTGTACCAACAGCACTTCTTGTTTCTTGTAATGCATCATATTGATCAAGACTAACTCTAGCCATTAAACTTAACCAATTATTAGCTTTGTAGTTTAACATTACATTTCCAAAATATCTGTTTCTAGAATCGTTTTGAAAATTTTGAAATCTTACGAAATAAGGATTATCCCAATAAATTGGTACTAAATCAGTAGGATCAGCCCAGTTCCAAGTGATATTCTTTTTATTTCTATTATAAGCCTCTTCCAATTCTTTAATGTCAACATTTGTTTGCCACCACTGACGGAAAGAACTCATTACATTTCTATCATCGTATCCAGTACCATATCTACCTAAACCTTCAGTTCTAGAATAGTTCATTGTAGCACTTGCTGTTAATTTATCTGTAACATTATAGCTTCCAGAAAAAGTTAACAAGTTTTTGTTGATTTTACTATTTGGCAAAACACCTTTTTCATCGTTTCTGGTATAACCTAATTTGAAACTTCCTTTATCTGTTGCACTTTCAATAAATACACTATTATTAAAATTAGTTGCATTTTGCATGAAAGTTTCAGGACCGTTAGCAGCATTTACCCAAGGTTTTGATTTTTTGTAGTTAGGAGAATTAGGATCGTAAGCATCCCAATGATACACTTGTAAATTTGGATCAAAAGCTGCTCCATAAGAAGCATCTTCACTTGTTGGAACAATTAATGCTCCATTAGTTGCAACTGGAGTCATTAAATCAGTTTTATCACGATATAAGAAGTAACCACTTGGATCTTCATAATATGCACCATATCCACCACCATATTTATTTTGGTATTTAGGAAAAGTGCTTTTATCTATACTTGTAAACGAAACACCAGAATTAACAGTAATTCCTAACCCTTTTTTTGCTTTTTTAGTTGTAATTAAAATTACCCCATTAAAACCCAAAGAACCATATAATGCAGTTGCAGCTGGCCCTTTTAAAACGGTTAATGATTCAATATCGTCTGGGTTAATGTCTTGTGCGTTGTTTCCATAATCATAACCACCACGTCCAGTTCTTTGATTACCAGTTGCAGGAGCGTCATTATTGTATGGAACACCATCAACAACAAATAATGCTTGGTTTGAGCCAGAAATAGATTTATTACCTCTTAATACTACGTTTGTAGAACCACCCATAGTATTGGTTTGGCGAATATCTAATCCAGCAGCTGCACCAGATAAATTATTTAAGAAGTTGCCCGATCTTGCTCTGTTTACATCTTCACCAGATACTACTTGTGCAGCATATGGCAATTGATTTTTGTTTCTTCGAATACCTAATGCTGTAGAAACTGTTAATTCTTCAATTTCAGTTGTAGTTGAATTTAAAGAAACATTACTGCCAGAACCTGCAGTTATAGTTCGAGTTTCACGCCCAATTGCAGAAATTACTAATGAAGCCCCACCTTTCACTTTAATGGAATAAGACCCATCCGACGAAGTGGTAGTACCATTGTTCGTCCCTTTTTCAAGAACTGTTGCCCCTGCAATTGCAGCTCCTTTTTCATCAACAACCTTACCGGTTGCCGTAGTTTGTGCATTAGTGGCAAAATTGAACATTGCCCAAGCACATACTACTAAGAGTAGTTTTTTTCTCATTGTTGATTTTTTTGATTAAAAATTATTATTTTGAAGCCATAAAAGTAAGACATCACATTCTGATTTAACGTTGCTTTAACAAATTTTAATCAAATTTTAAGGTGCTCATTCTCAATCAAAATATAAGGAACAAGATAATTGATAAGCCCAGTTGATGATTCTTAACTAATTGATTTTATACGATTTATAATTATTATTAAATTATTATTAAAAAAATCAGTTTTGAATGAAAAATAACAATTCTTAAAAATTTAATTTTGAAAATAGAGCCTTTTGTGTAATTTAGTCACGGAATTTAATGGGTTAGTAAGTGAAGGAGTCGACTAATTGTCGGCTCTTTTGCTTTTTAAGAAATAGTACATTTCTAAATAAACATATAATCATCTACTCTATTTTTACAATATGAGCAAAAGCAAGTCAGCATTTTTTTGTAGTAATTGTGGATACATGAGTGCCAAATGGTTAGGCAAATGTTCGAGCTGCAATCAATGGAATACTTTAGTTGAAGAAATTATTGAAAAAGAAACTAAAGGCACCGATTGGAAAGATTATTCAACAGCAACAACAAAAAATAAAGCTATTGCTTTAAATGAAGTTCAAACTAGTTCAGAAAAAAGAATTGTAACCACAGATGTAGAAATAAATAGAGTGCTTGGTGGTGGAATTGTTTTAGGAAGTTTAATTTTAGTTGCTGGCGAACCAGGCATTGGTAAGAGTACACTTTTTTTACAATTGGGTTTACACTTAAAAAAATTAAGAGTGCTTTACATAAGTGGAGAAGAAAGTGAACAACAAATAAAAATGCGTGCCGATAGAATAAAAGTTTCGAACGAAAATTTTTATTTGTTAACTGAAACCAATACCAGCAATATTTTCAACGAAATAAAAAAATTGCAACCACAGTTAGTTATTGTGGATTCGATACAAACCTTACAAACTAATTTAATAGAATCGAGTGCTGGTAGTGTTTCTCAAATACGTGAATGTGCAAGTGAATTTCAAAAGTTTGCTAAAGAAACCAACACGCCAGTTTTTTTAATTGGTCATATTACAAAAGATGGAAGCATAGCAGGACCAAAAGTTTTAGAACATATGGTTGATGCAGTATTGCAGTTTGAAGGTGATAGACACTATGCATATAGAATTATTAGAACACAAAAAAATAGATTTGGAAGTACTAACGAAATTGGCATTTATGAAATGGATGCAGAAGGAATGAAAGTAGTTAGTAACCCAAGTGAAATATTAATTTCTCAACGAGAAGAAAATTTAAGTGGTACTGCAATTGCTGCAACATTAGAAGGCATGAGGCCTATGCTTATTGAAGTACAAGCATTAGTAACACAGAGTGTTTATGGCACACCACAAAGAACAGTAAGTGGTTTTGATTTAAGACGGTTACAATTATTATTAGCTGTGTTAGAAAAACGTGGTGGCTTTCATTTTGGTGTGAAAGATGTGTTCATCAATATTGCTGGAGGAATTAAAATTGAAGATCCATCAATAGATCTTGCAGTGATTTGTGCATTACTTTCATCTTATGAAGATGTGCCTTTGCCTTCAACAATTTGTTTTGCTGGAGAAGTTGGTTTGAATGGAGAAATTAGAGCCGTAAATAGAATTGAACAACGCATAGCTGAAGCAGAAAAATTAGGCCTAGAAAAAATTATTGTAAGCAAATACAACAAGAAAAATTTAACTAATAAAAATACTAAAATTGAAGTAATTGCTTTTGCACAAGTGCATGAAGTATACCAACACTTATTTTAATTATTCTGTTGAAACAATATTTTCAGAAGAATTTTCTTCAACATGTTTTTCTTCAGGTTTTGATTTCTTAAAAAACTTTCCTTGAAAAATAAAAATAACTAAAACACCACAAGTAATTGAGGCATCTGCAATGTTAAAAACAGGACTAAAAAATTCGAATCTTTCTCCACTCCAGAAAGGAAACCAACTAGGATATGTAGATTGTATTAAAGGAAAGTAAAGCATATCTACAACCTTACCTTGTAAAAAAGTTCCATAACCCTGACCAGTTAAAAGATTTGCTACAACGCCTGCATTTTGAAAATTTCTTGGATTGTATGTGCTATCGAAAAGTAATCCATAAAACATACTATCAATTAAATTTCCTAAAGCCCCAGCATAGATTAAAGCAGCACAAATAATAAAACCTTTATGATATTTTTTTCTGATAAAATCACCAATTAAATAAGTGCCCCAAATCACAGCTATCAATCTAAAAATGGTTAAGGTTGTTTTACCAATATCGCCACCAAATTTCCAACCCCAAGCCATACCTTCATTTTCTACAAAATGTATTCTGAACCATTGTCCTAATATGTTGAGTTCTTCGCCAGCAAACATATTCAGCTTTACATAAAACTTTAAAGCTTGATCGATTAATACAATGGCAATAATTAATAAAATAACTGATTGTTTTTTCACATGCAATTTTTATAAAAGACAAATATAATTAGTGGTACCTTCTAAACGAATTTTGAACTGTAAAATTATGCAAGTAATAGATTAATACTTGATAAACAAGTGACAAACAGAATTTATTCTACAATTTTAACTTCAATTTCATTTTGCAAAAGTTGATAAAAGAATTTTTCTTTAAATAATACTTTGCTGGCAGTAGTGTTTATACCTATAATTTTTTTGCTTTTAGACTGTAATAAATTCAAGTTGTAAATGAATAATTCATTATTTAAAAATCCAATAAAATTATTACCACTTAATTGAAAATGTTTCAAATGGATAATGGGGGTTAGTTTTTTTATTGCTCCATAATAATCTGAGATGATTAACCCTTTTGATGGGTTATACAAATACAACATACCATCATTATCAATAATAGCTTCAGGCACAAACAATGAATCTAATACCATTCTAAAATCGTTCGACTCTATTAATACACTTCCATCATCGCTTACTTTTTTAAGTTTATTTTCAAATTCATCAAATAACCATATATAATTATCGTAGCTTAAAGTAATTGTACTTGCTTTAAAAATATTTTGTTTTCGTAAATCAATTTTATTTCTAACATTTAAGAATCTATCTAACACCAAAACTGTAGAGAACTCAGCATAATAAATTAAAATTTTTAATGGGTTATTTACATCAATTTGAGTAATATTTCCATATTGTCTAGTATCATTAAATACTGCAACACTATCGAAATTATTATTGAGTTTTTTTATTTGATTAGATGAATTAATGAGATAAATATTTCCCAAATTATCTACACTAAAATTTTTAAATTCGCCTTGTATTGTTTTGAAATATTTAAAAACAATAGTGCTATCATTTGCTTTAGAAACGAATGAAATGTAACAAAAAATTATTGAGAAAATTATTTGCCTTCCCATTTTTTTAATTCAAATTGTTGAGTATCTAAAACAGCATAAGTAAAATGTGTTATCCAATCGCCAAGGTTTATATAAGTACTGTTTTTATTGAGTTCTATTTTTAATGGTAAATGTCTATGACCAAAAACAAAATAATCGTAATAGTTTTGCTCTAATTTTTTATTACAATATTGAACAAGCCATTCGTTTTCATTTCCTAAGAATATTTCGTCTGAGCCACCAGTTTTTTGTCTGCTTTTTCTGCTGAAATAGTTTGCAATATTTATTCCTAAATAGGGGTGCATGAACCCAAAGAGAGATTGACAAATTTTGTTTCTAAAAATCTTTTTTAAAAATTTATAGCCTTTATCTGCAGGCCCTAAACCATCGCCATGACCAATAAATAATTTCTTACCATATCTTTCAAAAGTTGTAGGATGGTGATAAACAGTTATGTTCAACTCTTTTTCAAAATAATCACTCATCCACATATCATGATTGCCAACAAAAAAATGTATGGGAATACCTGCATCTGTTACTTCTGCAAGTTTACCTAAAAGTCTTACAAATCCTTTGGGAACAACATTTTTGTACTCGTACCAAAAATCAAACATATCACCAAGTATAAAAATTTCTGCTGCATTATTTTTAATGGAATCTAAAAAAGCAACAACTTTTTTTTCTCGTATTAAACTACTTTCATATTTAGGGGCTCCTAAATGAAAATCTGAAATAAAATAAATTTTTTTATCTGTTTGCAATTAATGTTTTTTATTTTTTAGCTTAAAAAAATCAAAAACATCACCACTAAGAACTATTTGTTTTGCATCAACAACTCCATTATACCAATACACCCAAGCATCTATATTTTTATCTTCAATAAATACAGATGTTATAGCTCTAAAATAATTATTTATTTCAGATACATTTGTGCCTTCATAGTCATCTAACTGTGCAAACACAAAATCAAATGCTTCTGGATTATTAATTTTATACAATTCTCCAATTACATATTTTTCTTCAATAGAAGGTTTTGCTACAGGAAAATCTCCCATATCATATAAAATACCTTTAGTTTTGGCTAAACCCAATAGAGTAAAATACTTACTAATATAATTGTATGCTGCAGATGAGAATCCACTTCTTAAAGATCCATATACAAAAAAATATAAAATTGCGTGTTGCTGCATAAAACAAAAATAATACAAATTGAAAGGATATACTTCTTTTAATAAAAATGGTTACAATAATTTATTGGCAATATTTTTGACTAAAGATTTACATGAAACAGTTTTTTATATCAATTCTTTTTTATTCGCTTCTTGTTTTAGCAGCTAATGCTCAAATGCCTGATGTTGAAATCAGAAACAGTGACAAAATCAAGAGTATTAAACTCTTTCAACAAAATAATCAAGAAAGCCTGCCCATAATCAATTTAAATTCTGCCGATTTATTAGAATTGCATTTTGATGATTTAGATGGACATATTAAAAATTATTTTTACACTTTTCAGTTATGCAATGCAGATTGGAGCGAGGCTAATATGAACTCTTTCGATTACATCAAAGGTTTTACACAAAATAGAATTATTCAAGCAAGGCCCTCATCGAACACACTTACAAAATATGTACATTATCAAGTTACACTTCCCGAAAAAAATTGTATTCCTACAAAAAGTGGTAATTATTTACTAAAAATTTTTTTAAATGGAGATATAGAAAATGTTGTATTTACAAAAATGATGTTTGTGCTCAATAGTCAAGCTGCAATTGGCATGCAAATATCACAACCTTTTGATAATAACCTTTACAGAACTCATCAAAAAGTACAATTAGTTGTAAATACCAATCAACTTAATTTATACAATCCTCAACAACAATTAAAAGTTACATTATTACAAAATCAACGTTGGGATAATGCTATAATTAATTTACAACCATCTTTTATTAGAGATAATGTGTTTGAATATAATGCAGAGCAAGATTGTGTTTTTCCTGCAGGTAAAGAGTATCGTTGGTTAGATTTAAGAAGTTTTAGATTTGAAAGTGATCGTATTGCAAAAAAAGATGAAACCAATAACCCAATAGAAGTTTATTTAAAACCTGATGGCAACAGAGTAAGTCAACGTTATTTATATTATAGAGATTTAAATGGTTGGTATGATATTACAACAACTGACTTAGTAAATAATTGGTGGCAAACAGGATATGCCAATGTGCATTTTATTTATACTCCAGAAAATAATCAACCATTTATAAATGAAGACATATATATAATTGGAGAACTCACAAATAATGTTTTATCGGAAAATAATAAAATGCTTTTTAATGTAGAGAAAGGTATATATGAAAAAATCTTGTTATTAAAACAAGGTTATTACTCTTATAATTATGTAACTAAAGCTAGTAAACTTAAAGATAGTAAATCATCCTACGATTTAACTGAAGGGAATTATTGGGAAACTGAAAACTTATATTCTGCTTTTGTTTATTACAAATCTTTTTCTGGTAGGCATGATGAACTTGTAGGTTATACTTCATCAAATTCAAGATTAGGTGGTAGATTATTTTAAAAAAATGCCCCAACAAATGTTGAGGCATTTTCATTTATAAAAATTTCAAATCATTCACCTGCTTTAACTAGCCCAAGTTTAGCCTCTAAACTTAATGTAGCATGAGGAACGGCACGTAAACGAGCTTTATCAATTAATTTTGATGTTACTCTACAAATTCCATAAGTTTTATTTTCTATTCTTTGTAAAGCTTTTTCTAAGTGATCGATGTATGTAATCTGACGACTAGCCATATTGCTCATTTGTTCACGTTCCATACTTAAACTTCCATCTTCCATAGTCATATAACGACCATCTACATTATCTCCTCCCATATCATCTTTACGAGTAATTATACCATGTAAATAAGCCAACTCTTTTTTAGCAGCAGCTAATTTTTTTGTAATTAATTCTCTGAATTCATTTAGTTCATTATCACTATATCTTATTAATGGTACTTGTGGTTGTGCATCTTCTTTTCTTTTATCCATAGGTACATAATCTGGGGTATAAGATACACTTGATTTAGTAGTAATCTTAGGTACTTTTATATTTTTTAATGGTTCATCTTTTACTTTAGGAACAATTTTTTTAATTGGAATTACAGTTGTTGCTTTTTCTATACCTTGAGCTTTAACAACTTTAGCAGGTTTAGGTACCCTAATAATTCTTTTTGGTTTTTTTGCTCTTCCTTTTCTTTCTTTTTTTACTTTTTCTGGTTTTTCCACTTTTTCTTTAACCTTTTTCTCTTTAATTACTACTGGCTTTGCTAATACTTTTTCTTTTATCACTGCCTTTACTGCTACTTCTTTTTTAGTGGCTTTTACTACTGGTTTTACTTTTGCTTTTTTAGGGGCTGGTTTTGGTGCAACTTTTTTTGCAACCACTTTTTTAGGGGCTGGTTTTGGTGCAACCTTTTTTGCAACCACTTTTTTTGGGGCTGGTTTTGGTGCAACTTTTTTTGCAACCACTTTTTTAGGGGCTGGTTTTGGTGCAGCCTTTTTTGCAGCTGGCATTGGTGTAGCTTTTTTTGCTGGTTTAACAGCAGGCTTTTTGGCTGCTACTTTTGCAGGTGCTTTTTTTGGGGCTGGTTTTTTTGTAGCCATAACATTAATTAATTTTTAGTTACTAACACTTCTAGCAGCGTTTCATTTACTTCAATAGTTGTACCTTTTACCTCAGGAACCCAAGTAATATTATCTGCTAAAATTTCGCCGCAAATATAGTTTTTATATTCATTAATAGAACTAAGCAAGGTAATGTTCTCTTTTACAAGAACTTTTATTCTATCGGTTAGTTCAAATCCACTCTCTTTTCTAATGGTTTGAATTCGATTTACAAACTCTCTAGCATTACCTTCTTTTTGAAGTTCTTCGGTAATTGCAATATCTAAAGCAACCGTTAGGTTTCCTTTTGATGCTACAGACCAGCCTGGAATATCTTCTGCTGTAATCTCAACTTCATTTGCTAAAATAATATATTCAACTTGGTGTAGAGTTGTTAAATCTGGCAATGTAATTTTTATTTGCCCAATCCTATCAATTTCTGCAATCTGTTCTTGAGTAAACTTCGATATTACTTCAGCAGCCAATTTCATATTTTTCCCCAACTTACTACCAAGTATTTTAAATTCAGCCTTTACTTTCTTTTTAACAAAACCACCATCATCTAAAATTAATTTTAATTCTTTTACATTTACTTCACTTTTAATCAAGTCTTCAACCTTTTCTAATTGATGTTTCATCTCTGGATTTAAAACTGGTATCATTACTTTTTGTAAAGGCTGACGCACTTTAATATTTACCTTTTTTCTCAACGATAAAACCAAACTACAAATATCCTGAGCCAAAGCCATTCTTTCTTCTAGCTCTTTATTTATACTTGATGAATTTGCTTTTGAATAAGATGAATGATGAATTGAAACTGACTGATCTTTTTTAGTGACTGCATTTAAATTTTGATAAATAGCTTCACTAAAAAATGGTGCAATTGGTGCAATTAATTTTATTAATGTATCTAAACATTCGTATAAGGTTTGATAGGCTGCAATTTTATCAGCTTCATATTCACCTTTCCAAAACCTTCTTCTACATAATCTTACATACCAGTTACTCAAATGCTCGTCTACAAATTCTTCAATTAATCGTCCCGCAGCAGTTGGTTCATAATCTTCCATTGATGCAGTAACTTTTGCAATTAAAGAATTTAATGAAGAAAGAATCCAACGATCAATTTCTGGTCTTTGTTCTAAAGGAATATATTCTTCTTTAAAAGCAAATCCATCTACATTACTGTATAAAACAAAGAACTGGTAAGTGTTGTAGAGTGTTCCAAAGAATTTTCTTTGTACTTCTTGAATGCCTGCTAAATCGAATTTTAAATTATCCCAAGGACTTGCATTTGTAATTAAATACCAACGAGTAGCGTCGGCTCCAAATTTTTCAATTGTATCAAAAGGGTTAACTATATTGCCCAACCTTTTGCTCATCTTAACCCCATTCTTGTCTAAGACCAAACCATTTGATACTACAGTTTTAAATGCTCTACCATCAATTTCATTA
>JANLVQ010000073.1:0-2525 GCA_031364085.1 Chitinophagaceae bacterium | reverse complement strand
ATTCTGATGGTATAAAGAAATTTGTTTGGGTATTGTGATATCTAAAGCCTTATAAATTCCACCTTCAACACTAAATTCAGCCATCTTTTGTGCAGCATTCGAATACAAATTAGGCAATAACAATCTTTGATAACTTGATCCAATTTCATTAAAACTAACAAACTTATTTTTTAAATTTTTCAATGAAATTCTATCAAATACCAATTCTTCTGATTGAGAAAGTGCTGCAGGGTCAATAATTGTTACAGAAGCGTATACTGAAGCAGAAACTCCATTTGAATTATTAAACGAAGCAGTTCTATTATTTGTGAAAGAACCAAAATTACTACCGATATCTACTATTTGTTTGTTAATAACCTCACTTTTTTCAGTACTAAAAGCATGATGAAAAGATTCGTTTATAAATTTTGGAGAAAATATATCGGAGTAAACAGCAGCTTTTCTAGCACAAGAGGCTACCAATAACAATAAAATAAAAACACTAAGTTTAGATAGAGTTGTTTTCATAAACGGGTTTGGGTAGTTACATAAAGTAACTACTCTTTTAAATTATACAAAATCCCTTAAATAAGGTAACGGTTTCCATTCTATGGAATATCAACTTAATAATAGAAGTTGATATTAAAGGCAAATGCCTAAAAGTGGGAAATCATAGGTTGGGATTTTTTAATAACAAGCTAAATTAAACAAAAATGTGAATAACTCAAAATTTTTGTTTAAGGTTATTCACATTTTATTTTTAATAAATATATCGAAGAGATTAAATTAACGAATTCTATCTACACTTTTTATCAGCTTTTCATCATTATAAATTCCAACAAAAGCAAATATTAAAGTAATAGGAATCATGAAAACAAGTAATGAAGTAATACTTAAAGTTCCATCTAAAAAAAGTTGAGTTTGGTTATAATATAGAAATATTAATAAAAACGAAAGTAGTAGGGCAAGAAAACTAAACAGCATTTGTCGTTTTCGTTCTTTGTATAAAAAAATGGTAAATAATGAGAACGAGGCAATAACAATTGTGATTATTAAAATTATTAAATTGTATTGTGCATCTAAAATTTTATAAGTTTTTACACCATCTGTTGCAATAATATTACCAGTAAAAAATGGTAGTTTAATTGAAAGAGCTGTTACTATTACACATAACAATAACCACAAACTTTGTTTTCTTTGAATCATAATTTTTGTTTTTTACCACTCAGGATAAAGTTTAAATTGTGTCATATATTCATTAACCGATGACTTTACAGTTGCAATATTACTTTCATCATCTGCATTCATTAAAACTGTATCAATTGCATTAACTATAAATTTCATATCAGCTTCTTTCATTCCTCGTGTGGTAATAGCTGCAACTCCAAATCGAATTCCACTCGTAATGAAAGCACTTTTATCATCGAAAGGAACCATGTTTTTATTAGCAGTAATATCTGCTTCACCTAAAACACGTTCAGCTTTTTTACCACTAATATCTTTATTTCTTAAATCAATTAACATTAAATGATTATCAGTTCCACCACTAATAATATGATAATTTAAGTTTACAAATTCTTTTGCCATTGCTTGTGCATTTTTTTGCACTTGTTGCATATATACTAAAAAATCGTTAGTTAAAATTTCGCCAAATGCAATTGCTTTTGCAGCTATAACATGTTCTAATGGACCACCTTGAGTGCCAGGAAAAACTGCCATATCAATGAGGTTGCTCATCATTTTCACATTTCCTTTATTATCGGTCTGTCCAAATGGATTTTCAAAATCTTTACCCATCATAATAACGCCTCCTCTTGGGCCACGTAAAGTTTTATGTGTGGTTGATGTAACAAAATGGCAATGCTCAAATGGGCTAGACAATAATCCTTTTGCTATTAAACCTGCAGGATGAGCAATATCTGCTAAAACTAAAGCTCCAACTTCATTAGCAACAGCTCTTATTCTTTTATAATCAATATCTCTACTATAAGCACTAGCACCACAAATAATTAATTTTGGGTTTACTTTTCTGGCTTGCGATTCTAACATATCATAATCAATCAAACCTGTTTCTTTAACAACAGCATAAAAATGTGGTTGATATAATTTACCACTAAAATTTACAGCACTTCCATGTGTTAAATGACCTCCCATACTTAAATCTAAACCCAAAATAGCATCGCCAGGTTGTAAAACGGCTAACATCAATGCAGCATTTGCTTGTGCACCACTATGGGGTTGCACATTGGCATATTCTATATTAAATATTTGTTTTAATCTATCAATTGCTAGTTGCTCTGTTTGATCTACAATTTCACAGCCTCCATAATATCTTCTTCCAGGATATCCTTCAGCATATTTGTTAGTCATTACATTACCCATAGCTTGCATAACTTGCATTGAAGTAAAGTTTTCTGAAGCTATTAATTCTATTCCTCTTCTTTGACGTTCTAATTCTTGTTGTATTAATCCAAAAACCAAATGATCTCTTTCCATGAATTGATATTTAAAGCAAAAATAATAGTTAGTGAGTTAAGATTTTCATT
>JANLVQ010000329.1:0-1520 GCA_031364085.1 Chitinophagaceae bacterium | reverse complement strand
TTGTACTTTGACTTGTGCTTTATAACCAGGCTTTGTTCTAACTGTAACAATGTCCCAAGGTTTTAATTTGATATCATTTCCTTTTAATGCTAAATCTTTTTCACTATTTATAGTAATAACTTGTGACAACTTATTTGAGCTAACATCATATTTTGCTAAATCTAGTCTGCTAGCAATTTCAATTTTTTCTACAGTTGCACCTTCTGTAAAACCACCTGCTGCAAAAATTAAATCTTTCAAACTTTGATTTTCAAAATAAGGATACTGATTAGGTTTTTTAACCTGGCCTTGAATGATAACAAAATAATCTTCTTTAAAATCTTTTGAATTCCCAATTACAATTTCATCATTTTTCTTTAAAAAAACATCAACTTGTTTGCCCTGTATAATTTCAATTGGATTAAAGGAAATCATTTCTTTTGAATAATCATCATTTGTTCTTTGTATCACACCTCTTTGCTTAAAAGCTTCATCGGTTAATCCATCTGACTTTTTTATGAGTTGAGATAAGGTTAAACCTTCTGAAAGCTCATACTGTCCTGGTCTGTAAACAGCACCACGCAAAGTAATTCTATTAGCAAAACGATCTAATACTTTACCTATTTCAATTAAATCGCCATTATTAGGAATATAGTTTACATAATCATTCTGGGCTAAATCTTTTATCCTTTTCTCTTTACCATTGTTTTGAATAATGTGTATAGCTTCTGTGTATGCAATGGGTGTAAAGCCACCTGCATATTCAAATATTTTACTGATGGGTTCATCTGCTATGGCTTCAAAAACTGCTGGCTTATTAATTTCGCCTGTTAAAGTAATGATTTTTTTTGCAGTTGGAATTCTGATGACATCTCTATCCATTAATCTAACATCACTCGATTGATCGGCATTTAAAAGAAATTTATAAGCATCGAACTTTGTAACCACTTTATTGTTACGAACCAATTCTATATTTCTTAAAGAACCTTTTTCTGATGGACCACCACAAGCATATAAAGCATTAAATAAAGTGGATAGTGATGATAAGGTAAAAGTACCTACTCTTCTTGCATCTCCAATAACCATTACTTTAATACTTCTTATTTTGCTAATACTAACTTGAATTTGAGATTGACCACTATTGATACTAGCATAACCAGACGATGCCATTTTATCTCTGATTTTTTTTGTTGCAGTTTCAACCGACATCCCATTTACATTAACTAATCCAACATTTGGAATAGTGATATTCCCTTCTGGACTCACCACTAGTTTATGGTTCACTTCTTGGTATCCAAATACATCAATATTTAATTCATCATCGGCACCAATAATATAATTTTTTGGTGTGGGAATTCTGAGGTTGGGTTCAAAAGTGATGTTATCGTTATTAAATAAATCTCCACCAAAAACATAAGTTGAAAATGTTTTTTCTTTGAGTTTTTTTACATCTTTATCAAAGCCAGTAGTATCAATAGTTCTGCCTCCTTCTGTTTGTTCTTTTTTTACCCTGTTATCATTCTTTAATTTCATTGCAGGAG
>JANLVQ010000305.1:0-2464 GCA_031364085.1 Chitinophagaceae bacterium | reverse complement strand
TGAAGCGGTATTATCAGAAGGCGTTGAAGCAATATGAGTGATAGCTTTTTTTAAGAAAGGGTTTTTGTTATTTTTTGTTCAGCCAGATTAAAATTTAAAATCATTTTATTTAAAATTCCAAAATTGTTTTTTACAATTTGTAATATTGTTTCTCCTCTACATTCTTCAAAATATTCTGGTCTTTTAATTGATGTAATTACATCGAAATGTTGAGCAAATGCACTGTGTACTTGAATATCTTTTGTTTGATAAGTTACACAAATAGGGATGCTCAATGCAGTTGATAGGTCTTTTAGAACTTTTGCATTGTGATTGGTTTTTGAAGCAATGCCTTTGTAATGGTTATTCTCTATCATTTCAAAACTATCAATATAAACTAATGATATATTCTCTTCATTTACCCATTTTGTTATAGTTGATTTAATATTTGAAATAGAAATAGAATTTCCATCTATAAGATTAATATTACTAAATATCTCAACTGCATAATGTTGATTTTTAAATTCATTAGTTTCTTTTTTTACGTTTTCAAAATTCAAGTTGTTTATATTAATAAGAAATCTATTCAACCAGTCCTCATGGTTTAATTTTAAACTAACAATGCCAACACGAATAGGTGCTAGACTATTGAATGTTACATTCAATGCAGATTGTAAAATAAGACAAGATTTACCAACAGATTCTTCTCCAGTAAATAAATACAAACCTTTATTGTTAATACCCTTTGGGTACAAGTCTTTGAATAAATCAATCATAACAGTCGATTCTTTGGGAGCATTAATTATTCCTAAGCTTGTAAGTATGTTTAATGGTAATGACATTGTAATATTTTTCAAATTTCTTATTTAAGATATTATGCGATATGTGAAGCATCTAATTTTATGTTATTGATATTTATCAAGCTTTCGTATGTTTCATTAATTTTATTGGTTAAACCTACCAATAACTGAATGTTATAATCATCACACCCTTCAAACAATTCTAAACTAAAATAATGCTCTTCTCCAACTGGTACACTATTACTCCATTCGAGTAATTCTCCTTTTAATGCAATACTAATCATAGAGTCAAGAATTAGTTCATTTGCTTTTTCGAGGTTTTCTAAAGCTTCCTTCAGATTTTCTTTATAACTTTCTTCGCACATGATTGTCTATTTTAAAAATCTAAATGATAAACATCTTTTTTATTTCTTTCTATAAAAAATTCAGTTAACTCATTTGATTTTTCTTTTTCATCATCTTCTTGTATTAAATGAAATGTAGTTACATCCTTTGGTAAAGCACTAAACACTAGAGTAAATTGTCTTTGTTTCTTGTTTATAATTTTAATCAATTCAGGATAAATAGTAATGTTTGAAACGTGGTGTAAATTACTTTTATGAATAAAGTTTTCATCTTGTAAAACAGCATTTTCATGTATCGATAAATAATCAATTTTCGACTTACAATTATAAGTGCAATGAATAATTACTTGCTTTTCCAGTTGGTTTATTTTCTCCACCTGAGCCAATAATTCTTCAGCAATGCTTATTCTAACCTTTTTAGTTTTCTTTTTAGATGCTTTAGACATGTAGAAAATATTTAAAAAATTAATAAACCTTACCTAAAATTAAATAAGGTTTATAGATGAGTAAGTGTTTATTTAGGCTCACTGAAATATCCTTCTGTTGTATCTTCTTTATCTCTAATCTTACGACTATAATTTGCTCTTGATGTTTTGTCATTTTCAAACATTTTTTTCATGTCTTCTTCATTTTTATTAAATTTCATACTATTGGTTATAGAGATATTCAAAGCAAACTTTTCTACATCATGGTCAGCACCAATATAAGTGAATGTCCAATTCTCATTTTTTAAATCATCAATCATTTTTTTGATATCTTTTCCATGAAACTCTTTAGAAGCATTTTCTTCACCATCTGTCATAATAGTAACTAATACATTATAATCTGCTTTGGTAGCCAAAATGTTTTTAAGCTTATTTATTGAAAAACCAATGGCATCATAAAGTGGGGTAGAAGCATCAGGCTGATATTTAGAATCATCAATTTGCTCTAGTTTAGCAACTGGCTCATCAAAGTGTAATACTTTTTGTCCAAGCCCATTAAATGAGATAAGAGAAATAAAATGTTCCTGTTCAGAAAATTCCTTTTCAATACCTTTTATAGTTTGAACAATTTCATTAAAACCTTGAATGATGGCACTTTTAATTGACTTCATTGAACCACTTTCATCCAAAATAATCAGATTGTGTACTTGATGTTTCGTTTCCATAATGTGTGATTTAATTTAGGTAATTTATTTACCACATAAAAGTAAATACACACTACGCCAAATTGTGACGGGAAAAAGAAAAAGTAAAATTTTATTGTAAAAAAAATAAAATTTTCAAAACAATGATGCGATTCATTGAGTAACTTTCTGCTTGCTTATAATAAGTTTTTATCACTGTAATTTATTCATTG
>JANLVQ010000301.1:0-10531 GCA_031364085.1 Chitinophagaceae bacterium | reverse complement strand
TTAGAAACTGAATTTGGAAAACTATTAATGGAAAAAGTTGCTGAGCATAACCAATAAGTCAACAACCAAATAAAAGCAACAATTATAAAATATGTAAATTGCCATAAGTCAATTTTTTCTGGATAAAATATTTTTATTCCGATTAAACCAATCAGAATCATAACAACTAATATATTTATAACTTTAGCCCAAGGCTTTTGATAAAAATTTTTGGTATCTATAATTTTCTCTTTTGTTAAGGATGGTAACTTGTTATGCTCAGCAACTTTTTCCATTAATAGTTTTCCAAATTCAGTTTCTAAATTTGGGTTACTAAGTTTTTCTTTGGTATCAATGTAAATAGTAATGGATGGTTTACTAAATGATATACTGTAAAGTCTGGTTTGTTTTTGAAGTTCATATCTTGAACTGACATTTCTAATACCTTCCCAATCTGACTGATATAGTTTATTTGAGAAAAAAAATGAACTTTTTTGTAACTCAATTTTAATTCCGTTTTCATCAATTTGAACCAAACATGGTATTCGATTATTTTTTTTAAGTAAATAATAAATTAACTGAAAAATATAAGTTGCTATTAGAACTATTAAAATTATTATAGCCCAATCAGGGATATCTTTATACGATAAAATGCAAAAAGCCATAAAGACAAACATAATAATTGGAAGTCCTAGAAAAATAAGAAAAAGTGAGTATCCTCTTGAGCATGTTAATTTAAATGTTTTCATCTTACAATATTATATTAATTAAGGATTTTAAAAGATTGCAAGTAATCTATGGCGTTCGAAGAAAGTAAAGAATCTTTAGCATTCACAATTACCTGATATTGAATGGGGCTTACAAATATTACACGATAATGTATATATTTTTTTCGTTCAGGCCAGTAAATTAATGCCTCTAATCCTTTATTGTTATTTTGTGTATATATTTCCTGACTTTTAATTTCGCCATTAATGGGCTTTACAAAAGCGTTAAGTGATGCTTTGGCTAAATTATCTAAAGTAATTAAAGCAATTGTGTGTTTTGTTACCTTCAGGAAATAATATTCATTTTCAACTTTACTTGTTACACTTAAGGTTCTTTTAACTATATTATTGTCTGTTATTTTTTCATCTATTTTTTCCTTATATATATTGGGGAAATTAATTGACACTTTAAATTCAGAGGATTCAAATTTGTGTACAGTAGATTGATTTGAAGGAAGATGAATAGCAGAAAGAAAAACTGGGAGAATGAAAACCAAAACAGTATTCAACTTAATAATAAATTGGGCTTTAATAATAGATTTCATAAATATATTTTGGGAGGTAAAAGAATATTTTAGCTATTAATTTTCAAGTTAAAGATGAATATACTCAATTTTCCCCAACTGGCTTAAGTTTTGGTGCTGGTGTTCCTTTCCTGAATGATTAAATTAAAAAGGGATGATGATGGGAACTCACTCAACCTTTATTTTGCCAGCAGATTTATAATTAAATAATTCGGCAGCACACTTGCATATACAAAGAAGGCTGATAATAAAAGTGCTGCTGTAATTACCATAATTCGTATTTTTTGTTAAATAGATTCCTCCAAGTGTGCCCAAAACAACAGCAATGTGTATTATCAATTGTCTGCTGTCGAATATAGCTGTGTAGCTATCGGGAAGGGCTGTAATAAAGGCACCACTTCTAAAAAAATAAAACACCAAGTAATAGCTCTGGCTGGCAATGCTTATTAGTAAGCTAAGGTTAAAAAACTTATTTTGAAAAAGTATGGTGCCTAACACTTTACCCTTATCTGCATGGGTATTGGCTTCAAAACCAATAAACACAATAATAAATATTGCATAAAATAAAAAAATAGCAAAGCGTATCAGTAAATATTTTAAGCCCTTTTTAAAATTATAAGTGAGCGGTTTGGTACTGTTTTCTGCATCCTGCAGCCTGCCCTGGCTAAATACAATAGAAATGCAGTTAAAGCATGCCACTATTAATGTCTCTACCCAAAAAAACCAAAAGGCTTCAAAGGGTTGCCAGTTATAAAAAAATACACCAAAAATGGGCACAAGGTTAAATGCAACAATAAAGAAAATAACAATATTTTTTTTCATACTGTAAAATTGTAAGCACCCCCAAAGTTGGGCCAATTAAAAATATAAAACTAATAAAAAAATTTACTAATTTTAAGTGGAAGAAACATGAAAAAGACCCAATTTATCGAAAATCAAATCATTGCTATTGAAACAAAATGAGCAAGGAATTTATTGATTGTCCAGCCCTGTACAAATGCCCAATTGAAATTATTTTGATGAACTTATTAACTAATGCTGAACTATGAACTTCCTGCCCGAACCACTGCTAATGCTTGCACATAGCTGATGTTCCAATGTCTAGCCCCACTATTGGCAATACCAAAATCAGGACGAGACATGTTTATCATTGTAACATTCTTTCCCTAATATATTTAACAGGAGAGCTGCCAAAACTTAAGAATTTTTCATGGAAGTCTTTCAAGCTATATTGGTTGCCCATTTTCTTTTTATATTCATCTCTAAGTGCCTGTATTGCTGTTGCACCTGTAAAGTAAGAGCAAAGTTGTACCTGAGAAACTGTAGCTCTATGATATTTGTTTTGTGACTGAGTAATAGATTGAAAACATTCTTTATTTAAAAAATTAGTAATTTCTTCTTTGGGTTTGTTTAAACATTGAATATCGTAATCAATAATTACATTTCCCAACTCCCGAAGTCTCCATGTTCCAAGTGCAAGTTCTATTTCGGCAGTATGATTACCCCAACCATTTTCAACCATCATAGCTTCTGTGTAAACCGCCCAACCTTCTATCATTGCACCATTTTGAAAAACAGATCTTATGATGTCGGGAGAATTTTTATTGTTATAAATACCCTGCATACAATGCCCTGGTACAGCCTCATGTATTGACAACATTTGTGAAGTAAAATAATTATCTTCCCTTAAAGCATTCTCTGCTTTTTCTGGAGTGTACAGCGTTAGATCATCAATATTATAATAGGTTGTACCTTGTTTTTGATATGGTGGAATAAAATCAGCACTCGCAGAACTTACTCCTCTTGCATATTCAGGCATGAACCTAACTTTAATTGGAGTTGCAGTGGTATCAAAATCAAATAAGTCCTTTTCAATTATGAATTTTTTTAGCTCATAAACTTGGTTATTAATTGAATTAAAAAAGTCTGCAGGCTTGGCATGCTTCAGTTGAATTTTATTCAATACCATTTGTACAAGCATCAAACTATCTGTTGGTTTTGGTTGGGTTGAATAATATTTTAACCATACATCATCTGCCATCTTAAACATTTTTTGATGATAATATTTTTTATCGGCAACTGCTTTTTCATAAACCTGTTCAGGAGAAAGGTCTGTAACCAAATCGTATTTAAATTTTTCGGTGAACATTTCTTTTCCTATCCTAAAATTCTTAAACACAAAATTTTTATCAGCAACCATTAATTTAAGTGCAGCAGTAAAACCATTCATTGCAGCGATTGCATTTTTAATGTTTTGATGTAAACTTTCTTTTTCAATTTTAGTCAACTGAGATGCATTTATTGAGTCTGTAAGTGCAGTACCAAAAACACTTAATCCTCCTTGATTTTGCAGTATTGACAATTCTAGATGTTCTTTTGTTGGCTTTTTTAAATTTTTCAATGCAGCTGAATAATAGTCATTTGCATTTTGCAAATAAGAGCTTAATATTTTAAGACGTTCATCTAGTAATGCATATGGTTGGTTAATAATATAATCGCATGAGCCACTGATATTATATATAGATGCATCCCATTCCTGAATTTTAAAAACAGTGGTGTACCAGATATCACTTTCCAACTGGTTTTTAATTATCTTGAAACTAATTTTATAGTTTTCACTAAGTTGATTATAATTGAATTTGTTTAATGAATCAATCCAGTTTTTCGAGAATGAAATATTACTTGCAAAAGTTGAGCTGTCTGGAACAATCAATTTATCATAATATTTTCCATACCCAGAATAAATAGAGCCACTAGGATAATTTTTCCAATATGCATCCAGAAATGTTTCTTCAAATCTTACAAATTCTTTATCGGTATCATCAATATTATTTTGTGTACTAGAATTGCAACCAAAGTTTAATAATAGCAGTACAATAAAAAGTGTATAAAAATTATTTTTCATTTTGTTTAATTTATTTATGAGGGTTAATTGCAGTAATTATTAATTGTTGTTTTCATTGGTAATAATTATTCGTTTAGTAAATATCAGAAAGTAAATTATTACAAGTAAAGTTATTGTAGCAGTTATTATAAAAGCAATTTTAGCATTAAACATAAACCAAATTAATCCGGTTAAAGTACTTGCAAACATTGTGCAAATACTTTGCAGTCCAGAAAATGTTCCAATTGCTGTTGCCATATCTTGTTTATTTGTAATGTTAGAAATCCACGCTTTTGAAATACCCTCTGTAGCAGAAGCATAAATGCCATAAAGAAAAAAAAGTCCGAAAAATAAATAAAGATTAGTGTTTACAGCCATTCCGAAATAAACTGTTGCGAATAACACAAGTCCGAAGATAAAAATTATTTTTCAGAATTTGTTTACAACGCTGATTTTTTAAATGCAGAAAAAACCAGTTTTAATAAGATGATAGGCAGCAGCAATTCTTTAAATAATTTAGAAACAGTTTACAATGGTTGCAACTTTACTGAAAGCTATTTTTCTGGATTTGACAAAAAGTTTGAAGGAATGGATTGGTCTTCCTTACGACTTGTTTTCAAAAAACATTTAGACAGATTTTATTTAATAGCAATAGTGCACGACAAATGGACAATTTGAAATTTGAATGAAAAAATAAAAAACCCAATAACTCTGTCTAAAATAAATTCATTTTTAAAAAGGTAATCATTAATCATCTACATTATCCTTCCATGCCCATAAATGCAAGCAGGCATAGGTTTTATAAGGAGACCATTTTGAGGCAATAGTTTTCATTTTTTCTTTCATCAATTTTTTATTGCCAACATCCAGTTTATACAGTTTTGTCATCGCTTGTTGTATGCCCAAATCATCTACACTAAACACATCTTCCCTTCCCAAAGAAAACATCAATAACATTTCAACAGTCCAACTTCCTACCCCTTTAATTTGAGTGAGTAATGCAATAATTTCTTCATCACTTAAAGTATGCAATTTTTTATCGGTAATTTTATGTTCAATGCAAAAAATAGCAACATTTTTTACATACTGCACTTTAGCATTACTCAATCCAATTGCTCGTAATGTAGCATCGGGAGTATTAATAATTTGTTGAGGTTTAGGGTTTTTATTTTTATACAGCTGAAGAAATCTTTCGTAAATTACTTTTGCCACTTTAGTGCTCAATTGTTGTCCAATAATACTTGCAATTAATCTCAAAGTAATATTGGAATACAAGTTTAGTGTATGATGATTTTTGTCAAGAATTTTAACCAACTTTTTATCTTTTGAAAGATGTTCTTTATAATGCATATTAATTGAGTGAGTATAAATATAATTTCATAATCTTGTTAAATAATCATCAGCCATGAAAAAAATAATTTTTCTTCTATACATATCTACCATTTGCATTACTATTCAAGCTCAAGTTACAGATGAAGCAGCTATTCGAAACATGTTAACAAAACAAGAAGCAGCGTGGAATACAGGAAATCTGCAAAATTTTATGAAGGGTTATTGGGTAAATGATAGTCTTTTATTCATTGGTAAAAATGGACCAAAATATGGCTATGAAACTACTTTAGAAAACTATAAAAAAGGTTATCCCGATACAGCACACATGGGTAAATTCACCAGCAGCATTTTGAGTATTAAACAGCTTTCGAACTACTATTACTTCGTAGTAGGAAAATGGTTTTTGAAAAGAAGTGTTGGAGATGCAACAGGATATTATACCTTACTCATCAAAAAAATTAATGGCGAATGGGTAATTATTGCAGACCATAGCAGTTAACAGTTACCATATCTTTTTTTATTTTATACTAATTTTTACCAACTCTAAACATGCTATATAGCTAAATCTACTACTTTTGGCAACTTAAATAAAAGTTTGCTGTCATATTGACTAATTTCAATAAATAGCATTCTATTTGACTAGGAAAATCTTTTCATTTACTCATTACTTTTTATAAGCAGCAGAGTACACAATTTGAATATATGTTAAAACTATTAGGTAAGTTATTGGGTGGAAATAAAAGCGAAAAAGACGTTAATAAAGTTAAACCCATTGTTGTACAAATCAATGTGTTTTTTCAGGAGTATCAAAGTTTAAGTAATGATGCATTAAGAAATAAAACACAAGAATTAAAACAAAGAATTAAAGATCATTTACAAGAAATTGATGATTTAATTAAAGATAAAAAAAATCAGGCAGAGGCTTTGCCCTCAACCGAAATTCATATTAAAGATTCCATTTATCAAGAAGTTGATAAATTAAAAAAAGATAGAGATAAAAAAATTGAAGAAATTCTTGCCCTAATATTACCAGAAGCTTTTGCAGTAGTTAAAGAAACTGCTAAACGATTTAAAGAAAACACAACGCTTGTTTCAACTGCTACAGAATTAGATAGAGAATTTAGTGTAAAAAAAGATTATGTAAGTATTGAAGGCAGCAACTCTATTTTCAAAAATACTTGGATAGCAGGTGGCAGTCAAGTTACATGGAACATGATACATTACGATGTTCAGTTAATTGGTGGTATTGTTTTACACGAAGGAAAAATTGCTCAAATGGCAACCGGTGAAGGTAAAACTTTGGTATCTACACTACCAGCTTACTTAAATGCTTTAGCAGGCGAAGGAGTACATATTGTTACCGTAAATGATTACCTAGCAAAAAGAGATAGTGAATGGAATGGTACCATTTTCGAGTGGTTGGGTTTAACTGTTGATTGTATAGATAAACATCACCCTAACACAGAAGAAAGAAGAAAAGCGTATTTATCAGATATCACTTATGGCACTAACAACGAATTTGGTTTCGATTATTTGCGTGATAACATGGTACACAACCCTAGCGAAATGGTGCAACGTAAACACCATTACGCCATGGTAGATGAGGTAGATAGTGTTTTAATAGATGATGCTAGAACGCCATTAATAATTTCTGGACCAATTGGTAAACAAGATAATGTTGAACAATTTTTTGAATTAAAACCAAGAATTCAAAAGTTGGTAGAAGCACAGAAAAAAGCCACATCAGCATTTTTACAAGAAGCTAAAAAGAAAATTGTAGAAGGAAATGATGACCCTAAAGATGGAGGATTGGCATTATTTAGAGCACATCGTGGATTGCCAAAAAATAGTGCACTTATTAAATTTTTAAGTGAGCCTGGTATAAGAGTAAAGTTACAAAAAACAGAAAATTATTATTTGGCAGATCAACAGAAAGAAATGCCAAAAGCCGATGAAGAATTATTTTTCTACATTGATGAAAAAAATAATAGTGTTGAACTAACCGATAAAGGAATTAATTTAATAACTGGTGCAGGAGAAGATCCTAATTTCTTTATTATTCCAGATATCAGTATAAGCCTTGCTGCTGTTGAAAAAAATGCAAGTTTAAGTTCCGAAGAAAAATTTCAACAAAAAGAAAATATCATTAACGATTATACTTCTAAAGTTGATAGAATTCATACCGTTCAACAATTATTAAAAGCATACACCATGTTCGAAAAAGATGTGGAATATGTGGTGATGGAAGATCAAGTAAAAATTGTTGATGAACAAACTGGTCGTATACTTGATGGAAGAAGATATAGTGATGGTTTACACCAAGCTATTGAAGCCAAAGAAAATGTAAAGATCGAAGCAACCACTCAAACCTATGCTACTGTTACATTACAGAATTATTTTAGAATGTATCATAAGTTAGCAGGTATGACTGGTACTGCAGAAACTGAAGCTGCAGAGTTGTGGGATATTTATAAATTAGATGTGGTTTCAATTCCAACTAATATTCCTGTGATTCGAAAAGATGAACAAGATTTAGTGTATAAAACCAAGAGAGAGAAATTTGGTGCTGTAATAGATGAAATAGTAAAATTAAAAGAAGAGGGCAGACCAGTTCTTGTTGGTACAACATCTGTTGAAGTGAGTGAATTATTGGGCAGAATGTTACGCCAAAAACAAATTGCACATAATGTATTAAATGCAAAACAACATACTCGTGAAGCACAAATCGTTGCTGAAGCTGGCTTACCAGGTGCAGTAACCATTGCAACAAATATGGCCGGTAGAGGTACAGATATTAAATTAGGACCTGGTGTTAAAGAAGCTGGAGGTCTTGCTATTATTGGTACAGAACGTCATGAAAGCAGACGCGTTGATAGACAGCTTCGTGGTCGTGCTGGTCGTCAAGGAGATCCTGGTTCATCGCAATTCTTTGTTGCTTTGGAAGATGATTTAATGAGAATGTTTGGCAGTGAAAGAATTGCTAAAGTGATGGACTTTGCTGGATATAAAGAAGGTGAAGTGATACAGCATAAAATGATTACGAATAGCATTGAACGTGCACAGAAAAAAGTTGAAGAAAATAACTTTGGCATCAGAAAACGTTTGTTAGAGTACGATGATGTAATGAATAAACAACGTACGGTTATTTATGCAAAAAGAAGCCATGCTTTATTTGGAGATCGTTTAGCACTTGATTTAGATAATGGTTTTTATAGTATTGCCGAACGAGTAGTAATGAATTACAAAGGAATGCAAGATTATGAAGGTTTTAAACTTTCAACTTTTGTAAACTTTGCTCTTGAAACAACTATTTCTGAAGAAGTATTCAATAAAAAATCTGAACAAGATTTAGCAGAAATTTTATATACAGAAGTTATTATAAGATATCATTCTAAAAAAGCATCAATGGCTCAACAAGCTGTTCCTGTATTCAAAAAAATTCGTTTAGAACAAGGTACAAGAATAGAAAATGTAATTGTTCCTTTTACCGATAATAAAAAAGAAATTCAGGTTTTAGCACCAATGCAAAAAGCATTAGATACAAATGGTGAGGAGTTGATGAATGCTTTAGAAAGAACAGTTGCATTGGGTATGATAGATGATGCATGGAAAGAACATTTAAGAAAAATGGATGATTTAAAACATAGTGTTCAAACAGCATCATACGAACAAAAAGATCCATTAGTAATTTATAAGGTTGAAGCATTCAATTTGTATCAGTCAATGGATTTAGAAATTAATAAAAATATTGTTGAATTTTTGTGCCATACAGCTATTCCTTTTGATGATGGAGCTAGTCAGCAGTTAAAAGAAGGCCATCAACAAAAAACAGATTTAAGCAAATTAAAAACCCAACATGAAAGTGTTGATGGAAATAGTGCACCAGAATACAATGATCCAACTCCTGTAAAACAAGAGCCTATTCGTGTTGAAAAAATTGCTGGAAGAAATGATCCTTGCCCTTGTGGAAGTGGTAAGAAATTTAAACATTGCCATGGATAAAATGCAGAACAAATAAATTAAAAAAAGGATGAGCAAATGCTCATCCTTTTTTTGTACAATATGTTTTCGTCATTTCGAATAAAGTGAAAAAATTTGTAGTGTTTTACTAAACAAATAATATCGTCATTTCGAAGGTTCTTGCCTGAAGCAATCTCCTTTTAAAACAACCATTTGTTAAACATCAAATAAAAATAAATATTGAATATTAAAAAAATATTAAAAAATATTCATAATTTCATAATTTCATTTTTCAATCCTCAAAATATGAAACATAAAATAATATACATCTGCCTACTATTTGTTATACTAAATACCCAATGCAAAAAAAGCAGCAATGCAACCGATGTACCAGGCCTGCCACCTGCCACACAAATTGGAGCTAATACTTTTGGCTGTTTGGTAAATGGTCAGCCTTGGCAAAATAGTAAGAGAGATGATTTAAGTTTAGATTTAGATTTAGGATTTAATAATGGTGGTTTTGGGATAGTTGCATATAGAAACGAAATCTCAACGAGAAGCCAAATGATAATTGGTGTTGGCGATAGTTTAAGAACGTACCCCCCCCCCAGAGTTTATAGTATTGGATTTAAAAAACTAGGGGCTATGATTTTTACAGATAAAAACCGTTGTGAGTTTTTTTCTAAAGATTCAATGAGCATTTCACAAGGTTATGTAAACTTAAAAATACTTGATCTTAACAAACGAATAATCGCAGGTGAGTTTGAAGGCACAATATTTAATAAAAATTGTGGTGATACTTTAAAAATAACTAAAGGAAGGTTCGACTTAGGATTTTAAACAATTTAAAACATTAAAAAATGAAAAATAAAATTTTAGGCTATTTAATAGCCCTAGCTACTGCTTTGCCCTTTGTAGGCAATGCCCAAGCCATAGATACTAGTGATATTTATGGCCTTACAAAATATACTTTGCAACCACTTAATAAAGGTTTTGTGAGTTCAGGGTTTTTAAGCAATCAAGGTACTATGTTGCTAAGTATGCAACGGTTTAATGGTACATTAACCTACGATAATAGGTATAAC
>JANLVQ010000291.1:0-2389 GCA_031364085.1 Chitinophagaceae bacterium | reverse complement strand
TGCTACTCCACTAACAGTTGGGCAAGAATTTAGTGGTTATGTATCTCAACTCAATCATGGTTTAAAAGCAATAAAAAACACATTGGCTCATTTAAGTGAATTGGCTTTAGGTGGCACTGCTGTTGGCACAGGAATTAATACACCAGAAAATTACGATGTATTAGTTGCAAAACATATTGCAACATTATCTGGTTTACCATTTGTTACTGCCGAAAATAAATTTGAAGCATTGGCAGCTCATGATGCTATTGTTGAAGCACATGGTGCATTAAAAACTGTTGCTGTTAGTTTAATGAAAATTGCCAACGATTTTAGAATACTTTCTTCTGGTCCAAGAAGTGGTATTGGAGAATTATTTATACCAGATAATGAACCTGGCTCATCTATCATGCCTGGCAAAGTAAATCCTACTCAATGTGAGGCTTTAACTATGATAGCAGCACAAGTATTAGGCAACGATGTAGCTATTAATATTGGTGGCAGCAATGGCCATTTTGAATTGAATGTATTTAAGCCTATGATGATTTATAATTTTTTACATAGTGCTCGTTTAATTGCAGATGGTTGTGTAAGCTTTAATGATAAATGTGCAATAGGTGTTGAACCTTTGTACGATAATATTAAAAAACATGTTGATAATAGTTTAATGTTAGTTACTGCACTCAACACAAAAATTGGTTATTATAAAGCTGCAGAAATTGCACAAACTGCACATAAAAATGGTTCTACTTTAAAAGAAACTGCCATTGCATTAGGTTATGTAACTGCTGAAGAATTTGATGCTTGGGTAAAACCTGAAAATATGGTTGGGAAGATTTAAGACTTAAATTATAACTATAAACTATTTCTGCGAAACATTTTGTTTCGCAGTTTTTATTTTGTTGCTTTAAGCAACTTGATAATGCTATCAAAGCTACAAGCTTTGAAGAGCTGGAAGATATAATAAAATTTTTTTAAGTCATTGCGAGGCACGAAGCAATCTTTAATGCAAAATGAGATTGCTTCAGGCAAGAACCTTCGCAAAGACAATATCATTAAAACAAAAAGAGAGCAAAAATATTTTGCTCTCTTTTTATATACTATTATTGGTGAAGAAGACCAACCAAGTCTAGAAAAAATTAAAATCATTTCTAACGCTTTCTCAATTCATCAATCTTTTTTTCATCTCCATTATCATTAATATACTTCCAAAACGTCCAGCCATTCTCGGTTGTATCATCTTTAGCTCCATTATTAATTTTCATTTGTTGTGCCGCTGCACTTGGGCTTTCAAATAATTGACCTCTATAAAAAACTTTTAAACTTGATGGATTAAATGATGCTTCTTCTCTTTGTTTCTTATAGATGGCAAAAATTGGAATATTAGTTGATTCATCTACTTTTTGTTCTTCATAAAATATCTGCTTTATATGTTCAGTTTTGTCTATCAAATTCTCTTTGATAATCTCAAAAATATCATTTGAACGAAGTTGTAAAAAGAACATAAAATCGTTATCCAAATCACCTTTCATTACTTCAATTGGAATAAGATGATTTTTCAATGTATCACTAAACAATGGGTTTTCTGTACTAATTTTTATTAAGTATTCAGAAGGTTTTTCATCACTAATTTTAATGTTTAAGCTTTTTGGCACAAGTGTTCTGTTTGCAACACAATCAATATAATCTTTATCATTTTCTGTTGTTAGGATTTCATCTAAATATCCCTTAGGAAAAATATGATGATCTTCTAATTCTGAATTAAGAGAAAGTAATGAATTGTTTTTCCAATCAATTAAACCATTGTGGTGATAATTGATAATATTTAAAACTCCTTTATAAACTGCATTTGCTTTTTTAGTAAATGAGAAAATATCATCTGGACTTAATATTTGAATTTTTGTAAGTTTATTGAAGAAGCTATTTGATGAAATTTTATTTCCTTTTGCAATGTTTGAAAGTGTGTTTGAGTCTTCAATCACTCTCTCATTTGATGACCCTGAATAGCGAAGAGAGAATACTGAATTCCAATACCAATATGTATAAAACTCTTTTTGTGTTTGTGGCAATTTGTGAAAATCGCCTCCAACTTCTTTTAACAAGATCATTGTTGGAATTAACATATTTTCATAAGGCATCCATTGCTGAGAAATGATAAATTTATTTTGATATAAGAAATCGAGTGAAATCTTGTAATAGTTACAAAGAATATCCCACCATTGAATAAAATCCTCTGCTTTTAATGCAGAAAGAATGTAATTTCTATTAATTTCTTTTGGGGAACTTTTTAAATATGCAATGGTTCTTACAATAATTTCTGGAACTAATTCGTAATTAGGATTAGCATTTTTAAATTGCTCTATTTTATCTTTCAAGTTAAAGTTACCTGTGTAAAGTTTTGCAGCAAGAA
>JANLVQ010000286.1:0-8771 GCA_031364085.1 Chitinophagaceae bacterium | reverse complement strand
GAAATTACTACTTGTTTGCAAGTGGGAACTGCTTGAAAGTTGAGGATGCTTTTTAGAAAAACCTTCCGAAAATCCCTCGCCAAAAGTGAGGGATTTTTTGTTTAATCTCAAATCTATCATAATTATGGAGACTAAAATAATAAGAGTAGCCCAGGGCAAAGAAAGCACATTGAGCCAGTTGTACATTAACGGAATATTTCAATGCTATTTGTTAGAGGATAAAATTAGAGAAGTGAAAATCGCTTCGCAAACTGCCATTCCAAAAGGTATTTTTAGTTTGAAGTTGAACACTTTTGGAGCTAAAAATGTGGATTACAAAAAAGCATTTGGAAAGCTGCACCAAGGGATGATTGAGATTACCGGAATACCTAATTTCAATTTTGTGTATATCCATACCGGAAATACTATCAAAGAAACTGCCGGTTGTCCGCTTTGTGGTTTTGGTTTCCAATTTGCTGATGGAAATTATCAAGTTGCTCAAAGTGTTGCAGCTTACAAAATGATTTATCCAAAGTTGGTCGCACTTGCAAAAGTTGAAAACAACAAAATAATTATTGAAAATAATTTTCAATTTTAAAAAGTCCAAATAATGGAAAATATCAACATCATCGCTACACTTTTTGGAACACTTATCACTTTACTACTTTCGATTGTGGCTTATTTTATCAAGCAATTACACACTGATTTTAAGAGTATGGAAAAAGACTTAATTGAAGTTAAAACAATGGCTTTAATCATCAAAACAGAGTTCAAAAGTGGTAATGATTTACTCAACCAGAAAGTAGAATACATCGAAAAAAGAGTACACAACATCGAATTAACAATTTATAAAAATCAAGATTATGAAAAATAATAAAATGAATTTAGTAGAAAGAGCCTTGGCACCAACTCCAAAATGGTTTAAAATCCTTCGCACTGTTGGAATTGCTTTGGCAACTATTGGCGGAACAATTATTGCCGCACCTGTTGCCTTGCCCGTTGGATTGGTTTCGGCTGCTGGTTACTTGGTTCTTGGCGGTAGTATTATTTCGGTAGTTTCTCAAACTGCTGTAAAATCAGAAGAGGTACCAGAACCAAGCAAATAAAAAACCAATAAAATAACTTTAGAAGCTCCGTTATTCGGGGCTTTTTTGTTTTTCTGCAGTCAATAAAAGTAGATTGCTTTACTTTTCACTGAGTTTCAAAAAAAACTTGATTTTAGGAATACATGAGATTGTTTCGTCGTTACCTCCCCGAAATGACAATTTATGAATGGCTTAATGAGATAGTAATTAAGAATATTGAAATCAAGTCACATTGTGAGCCGGGTGTAATCATTATTCTTTTTTTAGTATTTCTTTGAAATAAATAAAAACTATTCTTTTCCCATCTGCATTATCAAAGTTAGTAAGTAGCTCCATGCTTTTTACAAAACCTAATGAGTTTTCCTTTATTGATTCAATGGTTTCAACTGTTGTATTTGGATTATCGGTTGATTTTGTCTCAGAGGTTTTAATGACTAAATCTGATGAAATGGTAGAGCCATTAAAGAAAATATTGGCTTGTGATTGCCCTTTTACTTGAGCCACACGATTCATTATTGCTTCATTGGGATATTTTGCCTTTTCAAGCGATAGCACGGATATAAAATATTGATGGTCATAATCATCTATAACTTTTACACCTTCAAAGGGTTTTGTTGTATACATTCTTTTGATGAAGTTAGTTAAGGAAACTTTATCATCATTGAAACTTTGGGAAAAGCTTTGAGTTACTATTACAAAGAATAAAATAGTTATTGTTTTTTTCATAAATTGTCAATTAGTGCTATTATTTCTGGTGAAATGTCATACAAACATCTTAATCTTCTCCATGTTAAGTTAAGTTCTGGATAAACCGCCGTTATATCAATTCTATTTTGAGGTTCTAAAATTTTGATGTTATCATATCTTACATTTAAAATAAAATTTTCTCCCGGAAGAGCTACAACATCATTAGAATTCCAACAATTATAATACTGATTATGATTCTCAATTTCTCTCATATCTCCAATATTATGAAAATCTTGTTCAACTTGTCGGAGCCAATTTTCTTCTAATAAATTGTTTCTTATTCCTTGAATTTAATCATTTTTTATCTGCGTAACTCTAGATAAATATCCAACAAGAAAGATATGTCTGTGTTGAGTATTAAATGAAAACAGCAATATTTTATCTATTTCATTTGGGCGATCGTACGCCCTAAAAGAATCAAGATATGCTATTTTTAATTTTTTAAGAACTTTATTATTATTCCATTCTTCTAAACCAATATAATAGTTGCTTATATTAGCATTATCCACCAAAACACCACATTGTGAACTTTCACTTATTGATGTGTAATTATTTGTATTGTAAACTAATTTGGAAGAATTCATTATTTTAATAGTATCTATATCTATAATTCTCGCCTCTCTTTATTGCTATTTTATCTTCATTTTGTATAAAATCCCAAACGCTTATTTTTTTAAGTTCAAAACCATTTATTTTCTCTAAATCTAGCAAATCAAAATAAGTATAGAAATTCAAATTAACTTTATTAAATTGAGCATTGAAAAATATAATTTCATCGTAATCAATACCCATAAAAGAATGATTTAATTCTGAAGCCGAATTCTCCCAATAATCAATTCTAAAAATTTCATTAGAATTAAGTTTTTCTTTGTCAATTAAATAAGCAAATGCTCCCACTAAGTTATGCCGTGGTTTACTTATTCTACCATAGCCATCATCCCTAAGTGTAATTTTATTTTGATCAAAATAATACCTTGAAATAACCTTAGCATTTGTAAGCTGTGGATAATTTCTTTCAGAAATTTCATCTTCTGGGTTTGTGGTGTTCAAAAAAGGATAAAGCTCTTCATACTTAAATTTTACAATTCCTAAATTAGAAGTAACTTCGAAACTATTCGCAATGATTTGAGAATTAATGAAAAAATTCATTAAATGCTTAGAAGATAATACGTTTCGTAGAAAATAGTATTTGCCGTCAACATTTATATAAAATATTTTTTTGTTAATTTTCTTATAATCATTAGATTCTTCATCAGAAAGAGATAAGCTTTTTAAAGTGGATTTAAAATAGTTTACAAAATTTGAGTAATTATCATTTGATTTCAAAGAAATATGGAAACCTACTTTATAATTATCCGCTTTATTACCGCTCAATATTGGCTCGTCGACTTTTAATTCATAATTAAATGATTTATCTAAAATATCAAAACTGACTCTACATAAATTTTCAATTGCTTTCACTTCCGAATCCTCATTAAGTTTTTGTAATTTAATGTTTTGAGAAAAAAGCCCTCCTTTAAATTCAACAATTATTCCTTTACTCTCAACAAATGAAGTTAATTTAGTAACTGAAACGGTTGCTTTTAATGTTGTAGCATAACCTATATCTGGTATTTGAATTTCTGAAATAATATCAAACTTTTGAATATTTCCGTTTGCAATAGAAACAATTTCATCTTTCACTAAATTATCATTCAGTATTTCCGTTTTTGAAGATATAAAAGTACCGAATGCTTGTTCAATGGCAGAGCGGAGGGCATTTTGCTTGGCTTCTTCACTTGTTTTTCCAGACCCTGTAACGGTAAGGGTAACCGTTCTGTCTGAATTGGAAGGAGAACTGTCCAGAGGCTTGCTTGGTATTTCATTAGTTTTAGCCACCTCTAATTTTTGGAGAGGAATCTTGTTTTTTAATTCGTTGATTTTATTATTTATTTGATTAAAGTACTCGCTTTTATCTTTTAATTCAATATTCCCTTTATTTACAAATTCGATTATTGCCTTATATTTAATAATTGCTTTATCATAATTATTTAAAGCATTATTAGAATCTGCCGACATATTTAGTGTGTAGTATAGTATTTCATCACTTAATTTGCCATATTTTTCACTTAGTAATTCGTCTGAAATTACATCAACTTCTTGATATTTTTTTTCATCAAATAATTTGACCGTTTTTTTATACTCTTTATTTTGTCCAAAAGCAGTTATACTGAAAACAAAAAAAATAAATATTTTTTTTATCATTTTTTAATTATTAAATAAATCGTCAAACATCTCTAGTGCTTGTTGTTGATTTCCCTGGTTAATATTATGAATTATCGAAAGTGTTTCTATTACTCTTTCCCAATAGTTGAAAGTACAATTTGTGTTTTCATTAGGTTGTGGTTGTGTGATTTTTAGACCTAAAGCAAATCTTGCTCTAGAAGCAATGCAAGGTCTTACTTGTATTGCTGTGTTATGGAATACAAGCATATTACCTCCAAAAAATGTTATTATAAGTAATCGTTTTTGGTTGATTTTTAGCATATTCAACTGCTATTTCACGTGATGCCTGTAGGTTTTCTTTTTCTAATGATATTTTATCATTGTATTGCTTGAGTTCTAATTCTATTTTTGCTTTTTCATCAGCAGTTAGTTTAGTGCTAATTTGCTTTATTAATGTTTCTGATTCTTTATAGCAGGAAGACTTTGGATTAATTTCAGTCAATATGCTACTTGCTATTTCCGCTCCTTGCTGATTTTGTTGACTTGACCACGCTATTTTAGCTTTACTTAGTTTTGCTTTACAATCTGCATCTAATTTTTGTTGGTAAATTGTAGTTACTAAATCTGAACATTTAAAATAACATTCTTTACACACTTCCGGAACTAATGAAAGATTGTAAATGGCTTCGTCATATTTCTCTTGTTTTTCTAATGTTTGAGCATCTTTAATAATAAAATCACATTGTGTTGAATAGTAATTTATGATTTTGTTTTTTCCTTCTTCCACGAAAGCAATGATTTCTTTGTTCTTTGGATTAATGGTTTTAAAGGCTTCTATCAAAGCTTTATTTTCATTAGTTCCAACCCCTTTTAAACTGATTGTTGTATTTGAGAAAACCGTATTTGTTATTGCATCACCAACAAACAGCGTTACATCAATATTTTGAGCAATCATTTGAGGTGGTCCAGCAATAATGTCTTTAGTGCCTATATTAACTGTTGCTGTAATAATGAATCTTGGGTTTGCGATACTACCACCCATACCATTATTTGTTGTAATTTGGTTTAACTTCGTTTCAAGTGTTTTTTTAGCCTCCGTAGGAATAGAATTATTATCTGGCAAATAGGTATTTAAAACAATACGCCCAAAGTCATCCAAACTTATTTGAGCATTAGAATGAAATTGAAACGCTAAAAGGAATAGTAAAATTAGTTTTATATTTTTCATAATATTTTATTTTTCGCCCAAGACAAGAATAGCTTCTCCGAGTCCACGAGTCATTAGTTTTACTTCAAAATTAAACGGTAATCCCTTTAAATATTTCTGTAATTTTTTTCCAAAATCACGAGCATCCATAGCTTTGTTTTTATCATCATATAAAGGAATTCGCACCTGTTCAAAACGGATTACGCTTTCAGAAGCATCGGACTTATTAAAACGCCCTTGTACTGTGTTTTCATCCATCCATTTAGTAATGTGGTCAATTATTTCTTCTCCGGCAATTTCAGTTTCCAGATTCTTATCCCAACTATTCCATTTTTTGATTGTTAATCGAACTTCTCTACCATTGGTAAACATATCATCAAAATGAGACTGAAGTTGTGCAGCAAATGCATCTATGTTTGCTAAAATAGCATTTTGTAAAAGTACTGGAACAATGTCTGTATTATTAGGAATTCCATTTCCAGAAGATGCAGCCATCCTTTTACTGGTATATGCGTCAAAGGCTTCTAAAACAAAAGAAACTACTTTGCCTTGGTCAGTTTTAGAAACCTTCCACCAAATTTGAATAATAATATCTGCTTTAGCTTTGTTTTTTAATTTATCCAAAGGACTTTCCGATATTCCAGAACCTGAAGTAGTGCTCGTTGTCATATTGTCTTCGGCATTTCTTGCTTCGATTCCTTTTAATTCCTGTTCAGCATCTTTTAAAGGAAAACCTCTATCAATCATTAAAGAACCTATTTTACTAATTACCTGACCTATTTCAGTATCTTCTTGAAATGCTTGCTTGTAATTTGGAACTTTTTGTTTTGTTCCTTGATTGTCAAATTCGGTCATAAATATTCGCTGCTCACACCAGTTGTCACTTGGCAAAATCATTAAAGTTGGTTTTTTTGCTTGTGCAAAAGAGTTTAATGAATAGGTGTAAAAACCTGCTATCATTAGCAGTATAATAATCTTTCTCATAATTAAAATCCAGTATTTAGTGATTTAATAATTTTTTGTTCTTCAAGGTATTTTTTTAAACCGTCTTTATTAACCATAATATAATAATCGTTGTCTTTTTTACCTGCAGGTTTACTATTATTACTGTCTATAGAATTTCTGATATAATTTTTCCAAATCCCATTCTTTGAAAAGAATTTTTTTTCTATTTTTTTGAAATTCTCTATATCAGCTACTTCTTTTAAAATTGGCTTTTGGGTTTGACAATTTATAGAAGAATAACCAGAATATAAGATAGCTTTGATAGCATCTTTACAGGCATTTTCAACATTAAATTTTGAAGAATTTTTATAATCTAAAACTTTTAATTTGACATATCCTTGATTCTCGATGCTAATACATTCAATATTATAAAGTTCTTTTTGAGCATTACACGAAATAATACTCATTGTCATAAAAATGAGGCTATAATAAAATAATTTCTTTTGCATAATATGTTTTTAAATCCTTTCAAAAATATTAAAAAAATTTAACAAAATTTTAAAAAGCATAATTTATTAGGCGTATTATGACGCATTAAAATGCTATATTCGTGTTCTATTATAGAAATTATGCTCAAACAAATCGAAAGACTTAAGTTGATTTATGATTATCTGAAACTGACTTCTGCTGATGCTAGCACAATTTTAGAATATCTTAAACAAAAAGATGCCGAAATCAGTTTTCGCCAATTACAGCGTGATTTGATAGAAGTAAAAAAAATATTTTTACAAACTAATGAAAAACTAATAGTTACGGTTACTGATTATCGCAAAAAGATATGGAAGATAAATTCAGTCGACACAAAAAGTGAGCTTACTCAAGTATCGATTAATACATTGTATTTAGCCATATTGACTCAGCCGCATATGCTTAAAGAAAGTAGAAAAGGGAATGTTGATTTATTTAAAAATTTGTTACAAACAGCACTTCATCAAAGCAAAAACGATATTATAAATGTGGATAACCAACAATTAATTAATACCCAATTTTACGAAATTACAAAAGACGCTGTTTTTAATACTAACATTGACGACATAATTTGGGCAATATCCCATAAAAAATACATTCATATTTCTGAATTAATTGACGACTACACCGTAGATAATCATACTTTTAAAACAGAAAAAATTGATTTTGCCCCTGTTTCCATTATATATCATCGTGGAACTTTTTTAGTTTCTGGATCTGAAAACAATCAACAAGACATTGTTATTTATGAAATAGGACAATTAAAGAAGATACAAATACTTGATAAAGGCTATAATTATGAGCCCCTTTCAAAAAAAATAAAAAAGGAATTAGACAATCGTTTCGGCATTACAAAAAACGTAAATGATGAAGTTTATAATATAAAAATTGAGTTCCCATCGGTAACAGGTGCGTTAGTTTCAAAATATTTTTGGCATCATTCACAACATTTCGAGAAAAAGAAAGGTAATTATATAATGACAATGAAGTGTGGTATCAATAGAGAGTTGTTAGGTTGGCTTTTTCAATGGATGTATAATATTCGTATTATTACACCTGTTATTTTACAAGAGTACTACGATAAAACTTTGGATGAAATGATTGCGAATAGAAAGAGCAATACCCCATTTGTCTACAGAAATATTTTTGAACCGAAAAAAGGACTTATTTGAATAAAATATAATTCGCTTTCTACAACAACTTTTTTATTTAAATTCATTCTTTGGCTTCAGTTTAAAAGCAAATGTATTTTTTCTACGGCAGCTGGTTACTTGGTTCTTGGTGGTAGTATCATTTCTGTGGTTTCACAAACTGCTGTAAAATCGGAAGAGGCTCCAGAACCAAAGGAATAAAAAACCAATAAAATGACTTTAGAAGCTCCGTTTTTCGGGGCTTCTTTTATTTTTAGCAGTTAATAAATAGCATTTGCTTTGCTTTTCTTCGATTTATTTAAGTGGGGCAATCGTATTGCCCTTATGTATTGGTTTGCTTGGGAATAAGGTGCAATCAATCCTAGTCCATTTGGACCAGGATTGTTTTATTTTCTACAATAACGGTATAAAATGGCTCTGCGGATGTCATTTATGAGCATCATATCCTCTTTATATTGTTTTTCTTTTTTCTCCAGAAGTTTTAGAGCTGCAACATTTTTTTGGTGCTGCTCGTGTTCCACCATCATTAAACTGGCTTTTGGACTAAATTCATTTTTGAAATCTGGAAGGCGTAAAAATGGAATTACAGAACCAACTAAATGTTGATGCCAAAATTTTGTTTGCCATAAACTATAAGCAATGAAAAATAGGCTTTCGCAATCATCCTCGTTTTGAAAAATGATAACAAAACTGTTAGTAAATGGTGTTTTTTGTGGCTTTCCGCTGTTCATCCCCTTGTTAAGTACAAATAAATGGGGTTTTGTGTAAACGGTGTCTTTTCGGTGGGTCTTGATGATGAAATTCAGCATAACATTTGGCTTTAAAAATGGGTTAGATTTTCAATTTTCCGCAGGTTTTCTGATGAAATGCAATAGTGCCTCGCAATGCTCGACCTATAAATTTTTTCAAAAGAAAAAAAAGAAA
>JANLVQ010000261.1:0-3150 GCA_031364085.1 Chitinophagaceae bacterium | reverse complement strand
GAAATTATACAAGCTAGAATGGATGAAATTTTAGATTTTGTAGTGTATCATTTAAAACAAGTGGGTTTAGATAATAAAGCATTAAATGGTGGTGTAATATTAACAGGTGGTGGAGCTCAATTAAAACATTTAATTCAGTTAACAGAATATGCTACTGGTTTAAATGCAAGAATTGGTTTGCCAACCGAACATTTAGCACCTAATCATATCGAAGAATTAAAAAAACCAATGTACAGTACATGTTTGGGATTAATTCTTAAAGGCTATAATGATTACGAAAAAAAGTATAAAGACTTTAGTGAACAATATAAACCAGTTCAGGTTCCAAAAAAATTAAAAAAAGAATTACCAACCGATCAAGTAAAAACAATTGCAGAATCAGTGAATCAACCCAGTGGTGAGGATAGAAAAAATAAATTAAACTTTTGGGATAAAGTTCAAAGAAGCATAATAGATATTTTCAAGGAAGAAGAAGATAAGATGATGTAAGCAGAAAATTATTTAAAAACAAACCCTAAAAAACTTAAATCAATGATACATTTTGATTTACCAAAACAAAAATCTTCAATAATTAAAGTTATTGGGATAGGAGGTGGCGGAAGTAACGCAGTTAATTACATGAATGCCCAGGATATTGATGGAGTAGATTTTGTAGTCTGCAATACCGATGCAAAAGCAATTGAATTAAGTCATGTTCAAAATAAAATTCAATTAGGACCAGCTTCAACACAAGGATTAGGAGCAGGTGCCAATCCTGAAGTTGGGAAATTAGCAACAGAAGAATCGCTTCAAGAAATAAAAAGTATTTTAGAAGTGAATACTCGTATGGCTTTCATTACTGCAGGTATGGGTGGTGGAACTGGAACAGGTGGTGCACCAATTGTAGCACAAATTTGTAAAGAGTTGGGCATTTTAACTGTGGGTATTGTAACTACTCCATTTGCTTTTGAAGGTCCAAGAAGAATGCAACAAGCCGAAGCAGGAATTAAAGCTTTAAAACCACATGTAGATACTTTGCTTGTAATTAGTAACGATAAATTACGAGTTCAATATGGTAATTTAAAAATGAAAGAAGCATTTAGTAAAGCTGATAATGTTTTAGCTACTGCAGCAAAATGTATAACTGATATTATTAATAGCAAAGGACATATAATAGTTGACTTTGCAGATGTTTGTACTGTTATGAAAAATGGTGGTGTAGCCATTTTAGGTAGTGCAGCAGAAGAAGGTGAGAATAGAGCAAAACAAGCAATTGTTGAAGCTTTAAAATCACCATTATTAAACGATAGTGATATTAAAGGTGCTAAATGGATATTAATTAACATCAATAGTGCAGAAGGAGAATTTGAATGTACAATGGATGAAATGGATACCATTAATGAATATTTAAGAACTCAAGCAGGAGAACATGCTGATGTTATAGTAGGTATGGGCACTGATAATTCTTTAGAAAAGAAAATTGGTATTACCATTATTGCAACTGGCTTTGAACACAAAGACCCTTTTGCAAAAGAAAACATTGTAAAAGTTAAAAAAGAAGAACCTAAAGGAGAAAAAATTATTTTAACTCTTGGTGAAGATATTCCAGAACAGAAAGTTGTAGAAACGAACACAACAGTACAACAAACTTTATTCTTTGAAGAACAAAACGAATTTGAATCACAATTAATTGAGTTTGTTCCTAACTATCAGTTTGAAATGGAAGCTACAGAAATTAATTATACTACTAATGATTTTGATGCTCAAAGAGAAGAAATGTTAGATGCCAGAGAAACTGAAATTTTTGAATTAGAATTAGGTGCTTCTGAGCCTGAGGTTATGCCTTATTTTGGTGAAGATGCAACTGAAGATTCTTATGAATTCGGACAAACAGAAACCATGTTTAGTATTGAAAAAAATGAAGAAACAATTTCTGAAACTCAAGAAACTGTATTACCGTATCATAATTTCTTAAGCAAACCTGCTAACATATATTCAAATAATTTTGTTGATACAACAACAATTGTTAATGAAGTTGTAGAAAATCAACAACCAGAAAATGTATTTGAATTAAATATTAAAGAAACTGTTGTAGAAAATAAAGTTGAAACAGAAGAGGTACATGAAGATAAAGTTGAAGAAGTGCTTATAGTATCAAAAGACGAAGAGATTAATAAAGAGGTTTTTGTTGAAACAAATGAGGTTGATGAAGAAAATGTTGAACCAATTGAAATGGTTTTTGAAATTACAAATAAAGAAGTTTCTTCAGTAACGCCAGAAATTACCAATATTGTTTTAGATAATTCTGAAGAAGAAGATCATAGAAAAAGAGCTTTAGATAGAATTCAAAAACTACGAAATCTTTCATTTAATATCAATAATACTGACGACAATTCTGAATTTGAACATGTACCAGCATATGTAAGAAGAAATATGGAGTTATTTGGAAATACTTTAGCTACTGTAGAAGATTTTTATAGCAAAGTAACTGTTGATAAAAATGATAAAAATGAAACATTTATTTCAACAAAAAATTCATTCTTAGATGGTCAAAGACCAGATTAAAATATAGACTAAACACAAACTGTAAGAGCCTCTTGAATTTTCAAGAGGTTCTTTTTTTTAATGTTCTCTAAAAACTACAATACCATCAAATACATCTGCCAAAATTGTTTTTGTTTTATCTACATCACCCATCAAAATCTTTTTACTCAATTCATTAACTATAGATTTTTGAATTAATCTCTTTAATGGTCTTGCACCAAAAGTAGGGTCGTAGCCATTTTGTAATAAATAATCAATTAAGTAATCACTGAACTCCAAATTAATTCCATTTTCTTCAACTCGTTTTTTCAAATCATCCAATTGAATTTTGATAATGCCTTTAATTTCTTTTTTAAGTAAAGGATGAAACATTATAATCTCATCAATTCTATTTAAAAATTCTGGTCTCACTGTTTCTCTTAATATAGACATTACTTCAATTTTTGTTTTTTCTGTAATGTCATCAACATTCTTTTCGTTTACATTTTCAAATCTTTCTTGAATAATATGACTACCAATATTACTAGTCATGATGATGATAGTATTTTTAAAATTCACTAATCTTCCTTTATTATCAGTTAATCTACCATCATCTAAAACTTGTAATAAAATATTCCAAACATCTGG
>JANLVQ010000243.1:0-4043 GCA_031364085.1 Chitinophagaceae bacterium | reverse complement strand
CAGACAGACAGACATAGCGACAGACCAGATTAACATGGCCATAAAATGACCCCCACATCCCACATCCATGGGCCCTAAAAAAGGATATTTTCCCATGTGATCCTATAACACAAGAAAAGTACCCTTCATAGTGACCATTTTATCTGAAATACGGATTTGTGTGGTTCGAACAGAGGAGAAATCAATAAATCAGTGTAAAATCGAAATTAATACAGGAAAATTATTGTGGACTTCAGAAAAAATTACAGGAATCCTAATTAATTATTTTAAAACTATTGCTCCCAAAGGAGTTGAAGTGAAAGCATCATTACATCATGGTGGAGAACCATACATGACTCCAATTGATAGTAAAGGTTATAAAGCAGCCTCAAAAGCTGTTGAACAAACATTTGGTAAAGCACCAATTCCAGTTCGTGGAGGAGGAAGCATTCCTATTTGTTCTATCTTAGAAAAAGAATTAGGGATTAAAATTGTATTCATGGGTTTTGGTTTAGATAATGATAATTTACACAGTCCTAACGAAAAATACAATTTAGAAAACTATTATAAAGGCATAGAAACTATTCCTTATTTTCATAAATATTTTGCTGAATAGTAAATTATTTTTTTAATGATTTCATCCATTTCTCATCACAACTCCTTACTTTTGCAGCCCCAATTCTGTTTTGGCAGAATCGTTTTAGTGTAAAACTGAAATGTCCATTGGGATAAACCAAATTATTAAACAAAAAAACAGAGTAATGAACAGTTACGAATTAATGGTAATTTTTACTCCTGTACTTTCTGAAGAAGAATTTAAAGCTGCTCAGAAAAAGTACATTGCTATGGTTGAAGAAGCTCAAGGCTCTTCGGTTAATAGCAATCCTTGGGGATTAAAATCTCTTGCTTATCCTGTACAAAAGAAAACAACAGGAATTTATTGGGTGTATGAATTTAAAGCTACATCTGATTTCAACGAAAAATTGAAAATTGCTTTATTGAGAGATGAGCAAGCAATGAGGCACATGATTACAAAACTCGACAAATTCGCCGTTGAGTATAATCAAAACAAAAGAGATGGCGTATTTTCTAAACAAGTAAAAGCGGAGGTATAAGATGGCAAGAAATGAAATAAAATATTTAACCGCAATTAAACAAGAAAATCCTAAAAAGAAATTCTGTCGTTTTAAGAAATACGGTATCAAGTATGTTGATTATAAAGACATCGATTTTTTAAGAAAATTTGTTAATGAGCAAGGTAAATTATTACCTCGTCGGTTAAGTGGAAATTCTTTAAAATATCAACGAAAGGTTAGTGATGCAGTTAAAAAAGCTCGTCAAATGGCTTTAATGCCTTTTGTAACCGATTTATACAAATAGTAAAATTTAGTAACCTTCCCTAATTCCATAAACTTGGAAGACAGTCACAATCTTAGATTGGGCTTTGGGGACTAAAAAACAAAATAATGGAAGTAATATTAATTCAAGAATTAGACAACTTAGGCGGTAAAAACGAAGTTGTTAAAGTAAGAAACGGTTATGCACGTAACTATCTTATTCCACAAAAATTTGCAGTAGAAGCTAGTCCTTCTAATCTTGCTCAATTAAAAGAAAGATTAAAAGTTCAAGGTAAAAAAGAAGCTGCGATGTTGGCTCAAATTACTAATGTTTTAGCGGTATTGAAAGAGTCTCCAGTTAAAGTGGGTGCTAAAACTGGTACTAGTGGAAAAATATTTGGTAGTGTAACTTCTTTACAAATTGCTCGTGCCATTCGTGATCAAAAAGGATACGAAATTGATCGCAAACGTATTTCAATTGTTGATGAAGTAAAAGAACTTGGTTCTTACAAAGCATCAATTGATTTTGGTAATGGAAATGTTACTGAAATCGACTTTGAAGTTGTTGGCGAATAAACTATATTTATTGATGAAGAACCCCGCTTAATTGCGGGGTTTTTTATTGTAATTTTTTACTATGATTATTATTGATAATAAGCTAATTAGTGACGAAGTTATTGACGAACAATTTGTTTGTGATTTAACCAAGTGTAAAGGTGCTTGTTGTGAAGATGGTGATGCTGGTGCTCCATTAACTGACGAAGAGTTAGATGATATTGTAAAATATTATGATATTGTTAAAGACTATATGACTGATGAAGGAAAAGCAGTTATTGAAAAATCTGGCAAATATGTTTATGATAAAACTTTTGGTTGGGTAACACCAACAATTAATCATGCTATTTGTGCTTATGGTATAAAAGATGCTAAGGGTGTAATTATGTGTGCCATTGAACAAGCCTATTTAGATAATAAAATTAGTTGGAAAAAACCAATCAGTTGCCATTTATTTCCAATAAAAATTACTAAGAGCAAGCAAGACCCAGATTTGGAATTTGTAAATTATGAACCTCGTGAAGATTTGTGTAGTGCTGCTTGCAGTTTAGGTAAAAAACTTAAAGTGCCTGCATATATTTTTTTAAAAGATGCTCTGATAAGAAAATATGGTCAGGAGTTTTATGATACTTTAGATGCTACTGCTCGTAGAAATGAATTGTAAAAAATTGCTATAACCCTTTCTCCAAATCTGCCACTTTTTTTGTTCAGATAAAAAATGATTGTGCATAATAAAAATAAAATTTCCACTAACAGATTTTACTGTTTCAAAATAATATTTCATTTCATTTAATGCTTGTTCGGCATTTAATTGTTGTTCAAAAATGGCATTGGCATCCATATAACAAAATGGATGAATCACTAAATTAGTTGTTTCATCTTTTTCTACATTGAACCAGTTAAATGAAAAACAATATGAAGCCCTAAATCCATTATGTGTTCCATAGCCTAAAGTATAATCTTCTTGAATACCTTGTTCAATAAGGTTTTGATAGCTTAGTGGAAATTGAAATTGTAAAAAATGTTGACGAGATTTTGTAATTTGTTTATTCGTGATATACTGTAAGTTCTCAATCTCTGCTTTTAATTTTTCAGTATTGCAATTGCTTTTATAAGATGGATGAATGCCAATTTCACTTTGTTGATTTAATGATTGAATGAGTTCAATATATGATTCATTTGTTGCAGATGGATTTTTGTCGAATTCACTTCTTTGCTGTGCTAATAAAATAAAATAAATGGGTAGTAGTTTGTGCTTTTGATGTTGTTCATCTAACCAATTAAATATTTGGTAAGGATCTTTTTTATAGCCTAACAATACTTGAAGTCGTTCATTAAAAGTTCCTCTTTGTAAAATTAAATCTTTGATTAAACCGCCTATTTGGATATGTAATGGATGATGTTTGTAAGCAAAAGCAATATCAATATCATAAGTAGGAGTGATACTAAAATTATTTTCAACAGGCTTAATTCCTGTTAGTTTTTCAATTTCTTGTAACCACAAATTGATGATAGGTAAATGCAGAAAATTTTCTTTACAGGCCAAACTATTTTCATGATGATAATTTCCATAATCATCTTTTTTATAATTCGAATAATATTCTTCATACCTACTCAGTAAAAAAAAAGAGGCAGCAAGAATATCGAAAGGAATATCGCCATCAGTTTTATAAAATGCTTTGTAATTTTTCCAAACAAAACAATTGATTTGTTGTGAAGTGATTGTTGTTTCGAATAATAAATCAACAGGTTTTATCCATAAATCGCTAGTAATATTTTCATGGGTTGAGTAATTAATTTTTTTTCCATTAAAATTATTGAAAGTGCTGATATCGTTAAGTACTACAATTTTGTCACCAAATAAAGTTGTAACAATATAGCTGAGACGATTGGTGATATGTTCTGTGTAAATACTTAGCATTAAAAATTATTGTTGACTAAAATAATTTAATTCAGCACTCCAATCAATTGAAGGATGTTGTTCTTGCATTTTTTTTATTTTTTTATAATAATTCTGTAGAAACAGCTGATGTTGTTGACTATTTGCATTGAAGGGTTTATGTTGATAGGCTAAATTAATTGAAGCAATTTCTTGCATTAATGCTTGAGTTTCTACCTCAAAATATGTTTCAACAAATTTTTCCCAAACATATTGTGTGGCATAATAATTTG
>JANLVQ010000067.1:0-18434 GCA_031364085.1 Chitinophagaceae bacterium | reverse complement strand
GGAATATATTTTCCGTTTTTACAAATTTGAAGTACTAATTCTAATTCATAATGAAGTTCGTTGCTGAATTGAGGATAATAAAAAGGTATATTACCTTGTATTAAAGCAGTTTTTGGCTTAATAAAAATAATAGGTTCATCGGGTACTGCATTGCCTAATTCTTTGGCATGTTCGGTATAATTTCTACCAATGCAGAATATCTTCATATTAATTAGTTATTGCTTACCCATTTATAAAGTGCCTTATTTTAAGAAGAATTCCAGGAACTAAATAAATTAATATTTCTTAACTTATAATAACTATTAAATAGGTGTATTTATTGTTTAAAACTGCTGTTATTTACTAAATTCATAGCTCTTTCAATACCTATAGAAATAAATTGCTCAATAACTTCTACAGATTTTTCTAGTTTCTGTTTTACAATTGGCAATTCTTCTGCAGACCATTTGCTCAAAACAAAATCTGCTTGTGTTCCTTTTTGAAAATTATTTCCAATACCAAATCTTAATCGAGGATAATTATTAGTGCCCAACATCAACTCAATATCTTTTAATCCATTATGACCAGCATGAGAACCATTGGATCTTAATCTAAGTTTATCAATGGGTAAGGCTAAATCATCCAAAACTGTAAGGGTATTTTCAATGGTAATTTTTTCTTTATCTAACCAATATCTAAAAGCTTTGCCACTTAAATTCATAAATGTTGTGGGTAGAATACAAATAATGGTTTTTCCTTTCCATTTGAATTCAGCTTTATAAGCCAATCTTTCTTGTTGAAACAAAGCATTGTTTTTTAAAACAAAAGCATTCACCACATCAAAACCAATGTTATGACGTGTGTTAGCATATTCGTTTCCAATATTTCCTAATCCTACAATTAAATATTTATTCATTTTAAAAAGATTTACAAAAATATCGAAGCAGAGTTAATTATATGATTTGTTTGAAATTATTAGAAAGAATAATGTTAAGCTACATGGAAGCACTCCCCTATTTTTGTGTTCATGGAATCATCAAAATACGAGACTGTTATTGGTTTAGAAGTACATGCTCAGCTTTTAACTCAAACAAAATTGTTCAGTGGAGATTCTATTTATTTTGGTGCAAATCCTAATACACAAGTAAGTCCAATTGCACTTGGTCATCCTGGAACCTTGCCAAAAACAAATGCTAAGGTTATTAATTTGGCTATTAAATTAGGTTTGGCATGTAACTGTGAAATAGTGCAAAAAAATTATTTTGCAAGAAAAAATTATTTCTATCCAGATTTACCCAAAGGATATCAAATTTCTCAACATACCACACCCATTTGTAAAGGAGGAAATGTATTAATTGAAGTAAATGGACAAGAAAAAAATGTAATACTCAACAGAATACATATTGAAGAAGATGCAGGAAAAAGCATTCATGATATTTATGAAGATAGAACTTGTATTGATTTAAATAGAGCTGGTACTCCATTACTTGAAATTGTTACAGAGCCTTGTTTACACTCGTCTGACGAAGCTTTTGAATATGCTACAACCTTAAGAAAATTAGTAAGATGGCTACATGTATGTGATGGCAATATGGAAGAAGGAAGTTTGCGTTGCGATGCTAATATTTCCATAAGATTGAAAGGCGAAACCAAACTTGGAACAAAAGTTGAAATCAAAAACCTTAATTCAATTCGAAATATTAAAAAAGCAATTGATGCAGAAGTGAAACGCATGACAAGCATGATGGAAAACGATGAACTGATTACACAACAAACCAGAACTTATGATGTAAATTCAGATACAACTTTACCCATTAGAGATAAGGAAGATGCTAATGATTATAGATATTTTGCTGATCCTGATTTGCCCCCTTTTAATTTATCGAAAGAATATATTGATAAAATAAAAAATGAATTGCCTGCTTTACCCAATGAATTGGTTAATCAGTTTAAAAATGATTTTTCTTTAACTAATTATGATGCTCAACAACTTTGTGATGAAAAATTCATTGCATATTTTTTCATTGAAGCTGCAACAAAAACTAAAAATTATAAAACACTTGCTAACTTAATTCTTGGTCCTATTAAGCAATACTTAAATGAAAATAATATTACGATTAATAATATTAATTTAAATACAAGTTACCTGTCTCAATTAATTCAAATGATAGATGAAGGCAAATTGAATTTTTCAGTTGCATCTACTAAAATTTTACCAATCATCATTCAAGAAAATAAATCACCATTTGAAATTGCTACTGCCCAAAATTTATTACAAGTAAGTGAGGGTAATGAATTGGAACAATGGGTTGATGAGGTATTAGCGAAAATGCCTGAAAAAGTTGCTGAATATAAAAAAGGAAAAAAAGGATTGATGGGTTTATTTGTAGGCGAAGTAAAAAAGATTAGCAAAGGAAAAGCCGACCCTAAAATGGTGACCAATATTTTAGAACAAAAACTCAGTAACTAATTTTATGAAAAATTTGAAATTGGTTTTGCTTGCATTATTAATTAACTGGAGTTGCAACAATTCATCAATAAAACTATTTACTGTTGAAGGAAAAATAAAAAATTATGCTCATAAAAAAATAGTTTTATTCAGTTTTGAAAATAATGAAATAGCAATAGTTTTAGATTCAACAACTACAGATCAAAAGGGAAACTTTTCTTTACAAACTATTTATCACACCAATGAATTATTTGCTGTTCAACCAGAAGAAAGTTTACCTTATTGGCTAGTGAGTGATGTTGAAAATATTGATTTAAAATTAGATTTTGAAAACTATAAAAGCTTTAATAGCATGGGTTCTATAGCATCAGAGCAATTATACACTTTTCTTAATAAATTAAATTCTTTATCAAATTCTTATAAAGAAAAAAATAAACTCATTGACTCTTTAGCCAAACAACCTATTTCAGACAGCTTACTCACTATTCACAAAAATGAATTAAAAAATATACAATGGGGCATCAAACAGTTTTGCAAAACATCTATTGCAAAAACTAAGAATCCTGCATTAAAATATTTTTATATTTTTTATGGATTACAAACTAATGCTCTTAACGAAAATGCAGCATTCAAACAATTATCTATTGTTTGCGATTCTTTTCCTCAGCATCAACAATTAGCAAGTTTAAAAAATAGTTTAGCTATTGCTGTAAAATCAGATCCTAAATTATTTTTAATGGACAGTAAAGCTGCAAACTTTTTTATTGTTGATACATTAAAAAAAATAATCAATCTTGAAACTTATGCCGGTAAATATTTATTGTTGAATTTTTGGTCGAGCAAAAATTATTTATATCGAGAGCAATTCAAATTGTTACAACAGGCATATAAATTATATCATGATAAAAACTTTGAAATTCTATCCATTTCCATAGACTCTAACAAACAAAACTGGATATATCAAGTTAAAAGAGATAGCTTACCATGGAAAAATGTTTTAGATACTGCTGCATTAAAAAGTAAACTAGCAAAAGATTATTACATCACTACAACTCCATACAACATCTTAATACATCCCAATAAAAACATCATTGCAGTTGATGTTAAAGCTGAAAATTTAACAGTCAAATTAAAAGAATTGATTCCTTAATTATTCTTTATTTTTTGAATCAATTACAATGGTAACTGGTCCATCATTCATTAAACTTACTTTCATATCTGCACCAAAAATGCCTGTAGCAATGGGTTTGCCTAAATCTTGCTGCAATTGCAAAATCGTTTTTTCATAAATAGGAATGGCAATTTCTGGCTTTGATGCTTTTATATAAGAAGGTCTATTTCCTTTTTTTGTTGATGCATGTAAAGTAAACTGACTAACCAATAGAATTTCTCCATCCATATCTACAACACTTTTATTCATCACTCCATCTTCATCATTAAAAATTCTAAGATTTACAATTTTATTAGAGAGCCAAATCATATCTTCAGTATTGTCGGCATCTTCAATACCTAAAAAAATTAATAAGCCATGTTGAATTGCACCAGTAATTTTATTATCAACTTTTACAGATGCATCTTGTACTCTTTGTATAACAACTCTCATAAATACAAATTAATTTTACAAAATGAAGATAGATATTAGCACTGAAATAAAATTCAAAACTGCAAGAAGTGGTGGTAAAGGCGGCCAAAATGTAAACAAAGTAGAAACTATGGTTGAGGGGAGATGGAATGTTTCATCAAGCACCTTAATAGATGAGGAAACAAAAGAAATTCTACTTCATAAACTGATAAACAAACTTACTAATAAAGGAGAATTTATTTTAAAATCTCAAATTGCAAGAAGTCAATTAGAAAATAAAATGATAGTGATTGATAAAATGAATAATCTCATCAATCAGGTTTTAATAAAAAAGAAATTTAGAATTGCTACTAAAGTTTCACAAGCAAAAATTGAAAAGAGAATTGAACATAAAAAAATAAAAGCCGAACATAAAAAAGCAAGAAGAAAAATTAATCCAAAAGATTATTAAAGAATGATGCATTTGAGAGAAATAAGAATATGTAGTTTTTAAGGATAACCATTAGTTTTGATATTCATTGTTTTAATTACATTTAATTGAGTAAGATAAAAAATTTAGCAGGTCAAACCATGTGGTATGGAGTAAGTTCCATTGCTGCCCGTTTTATAAACTATCTACTTACTCCTTATTTAACTTTTAAATTCACAGAAGCCCAATATGGTGAAATGAGTATTGTTTATGCATTCATTCCTTTTATGAATGTATTTTTTACTTATGGCTTAGAAACTGGTTTTTTTAGATTTTCGAATAAAGACAATAAACAATCTGTTTATAACACAACAAGTATTTCAATAATTGTTTCAACCATTTTATTAAGTATTATAGTTATTGCTTTACAGCAACCATTATCTACAATTTTACAAGTTACTAATCATCCTGAATATTTAACGCTTTGTGCTGCAATTATTGCACTTGATGCATTATCAACTATTCCTTTTGCCAAACTTAGGCAAGATGGAAGACCAAGGTTTTTTGCTTTAATAAAAGTGGGTGGTATTCTTACCAATATAATAGCAATTTATTTTTTTCTGAGTGTTTGTCCGGGTTGGTTAAAAGAAAATCCAAATCATTGGTGTAGCAATTTTTACAAAACTGATTGGGCTGTGGGATATGTTTTATTGGCCAATTTAATTCAATCTTTTTTTACACTTTTATTTTTAAGTAAACAATTTATTGGGTTTGAATGGAAGTTTGAACCTAAACTTTGGAAAGAAATTTTGTTATACAGTTTGCCATTAATTATTGCAGGTTTTGCAGGCATGATAAATGAAACTTTTGATAGAATTATGTTGGGTTGGTGGGCTCCTGTTAATAATGCAACTGAAGCAAAAGCTCAGGTGGGTATTTATTCTGCTTGTTATAAACTTTCTATTTTAATTACATTGGCAGTTCAAGCATTTCGAATGGGTGCTGAACCTTTTTTCTTTAAACAAGCATCAGAACAAGATGCTCCAAAAACGTACGCAAGAGTGATGAAATTTTTTGTAATTACACTTTGTATCATGTTTTTAATGGTTGCCCTTTACTTGGATATTTGGAAAGAGTTTATTCGAAACCCTAATATGTATGTTGGTTTGAAAGTGGTTCCTATATTGCTTTTAGCAAATATGTTCTTAGGTATTTATTACAACTTAAGTGTTTGGTATAAACTGGCTAATAGAACAATGGCAGGTGCATGGATTACAGTATTTGGTGCAGCTATTACACTAACAATTAATTATTTTCTTATTCCTTATTTTGGATATATGGCTTGTGCTTGGGCAACATTTTTTTGTTATGGCTCAATGATGGTATTAAGTTATATATGGGGTCAAAAACATTATCCAATACCATATGCAACAAAAAAATTAATTGCATATATTGTTTTAGTTGTGTTAATTTTTTTCATACAAAAAGTAAGCTTAAAATTTAATTCAAACTTTTGGATTGAGATGAGTGTTTCTACTATTTTACTCTTTGCGTTTCTATGGTTTGTTTATCAAGTTGAACGTAAAGAACTTAATCATTTCAAAGTTCGATTAAAATAAAAGCTGTTTAGTATTGAACCAATTTTTTTATAGTTTCATCTAGCCTACTTTTTGCCAAAAAATTCTTTTCAAGTTCTGTATTAAAAGGTATTGGAGTATCTAAACTTGCACAACGCTTTACAGGTGCATCTAATTTCTCGAAACAATTTTCGGTGATCCAAGCACTTATTTCACCAGCAATACCACCAAACATAGTGTCTTCATGCAAAACCAGCACTTTACCAGTTTTTTCAACAGCAGTTTTTATTGCAGCATAATCTAAAGGCAATAAAGTTCTTAAATCAATTATTTCAATACTTATTTCATTGTTTGTTTTTGCATAATCTAAAGCCCAATGTACAGCAGCTCCATATGTAATAATAGTAATATCGTCTCCATAATTTACAATTTTTGCTTTACCAATTTCAACTTCATAATATTCTAAAGGCACTTGACCTGAAATACTTCTGTACAATGCTTTGTGTTCGAAATACAATACTGGATTTGGATTATTAATTGCTGCTATCATTAAACCCTTGGCGTCATAAGGATTACTTGGATAAACTATTATTAAACCTGGAACATGAGTAAACCAAGCCTCATTACTTTGACTATGAAAAGGACCAGCACCAACACCTGCACCTGTTGGCATTCGAACAACAACATCTGCATTTACTCCCCATCGATAATGAATTTTTGCAAGATTGTTTACAATTTGATTGAAAGCACAAGTAACAAAATCTGCAAACTGCATTTCAACAACACTTTTTATCCCTTCTAAACTTAAACCCAATGCAGTACCTACTATTGCACTTTCACAAATTGGCGTATTTCGAACTCTTTCTTTACCAAATAAACTCACAAAACCATCGGTAATTTTAAATGCACCTCCATATGCTGCAATATCCTGACCCATTAAAACTAAATCTCTATGCTGTTGCATGGATTGTAATAAACCTTCTTTAATTGCATCAATAAATCTTTTTTCAACAGTATCAATTAAATTATTTAGTGGAGTAACCACATGCTTCCAAGGTGCATATACTGCATTTAGTTCAAAGGCAGAATCTACTTTAATTTTTTCAGCTTTATATGCAACTTGTAATTCATATTCAATTAAATCTTTCATATTATTTCTAATGTCTGCAACTTCCATTTCAGAAATAATATTTTCACGAATGATAAATTGTTCAAAGTTTTTTACTGGATCTTTTCTACCCCATTCTTCAAATAATTCTTTTGGTACATATTTAGTTCCACTAGCTTCTTCATGGCCTCTCATTCTAAATGTTACACATTCAATTAAAATGGGTTTTTGATTTTGAATGCAATATTCTCTAGCTTGTTTAATAGTATGAAAAACTTCCAAAATATTATTACCATCAATTTTTAATCCCTTCATTCCATAACCTATGGCTTTATCTACAATATTTTCACAACAATATTGCTCATTTGTTGGAGTGCTTAAACCATAACCATTATTTTCTACTAAAAAAATTACAGGTAAATCCCATACTGCTGCTACATTTAAGGCTTCATGAAAATCTCCTTCGCTTGTACCACCCTCACCACTAAATGCTAATGAAACTCGTTTATCATCTTTTAATTTTGATGCAAGAGAAACGCCATCTGCAATGGCTAATTGTGGACCCAAATGTGAAATCATTCCACAGATATGATATTGTTTATTGCCAAAATGAAAACTTCTTTCTCTACCATTACTATAACCATCTTTATTGCCTTGCCACTGCATAAATAATTTATGTAAAGGCATTTGACGACTGGTGAAAACGCCTAAATTTCTGTGTAAAGGCATAATCCATTCATTGGGTTGTAAGGCTACTGTAGCACCAACTGCAATAGCTTCTTGACCAATGCCACTAAACCATTTACTAATTTTGCCTTGACGCAATAACACCAACATTTTCTCTTCTATCATTCTTGGAAAAAGAATTTGTTTGTAGAGATGAATTAAGCCTTCGGGAGAAAAATTTTTCTTATAATTATCGAAATGGATAGCACTCATAATTCGTGTTTGCCAAGCGAAAATAAAGTAATGTAATCGGATTTAATAAAACAAATAACCCCGCTAAAGCGAGGTTATTTTGAATTTTAAAAACGGAGTAGGAATACTTGGAACTATTTTTTTATTTGAGCCAATTCTTTTTTAGTTTGATCTAAGTCTTTTCTCATTTCAATTAAGTAGAGCGTTAACTCTTCAACTTTTTTTAATAATAAACCATTCATCTTACCTAAATCCAACCCATTTTTCATTACATCATTGGTTGTTGGCATATCTGGTAAATGTTTGTTTATTGCTAGGTATTTTTCTAAATCTGTTAAAGGCATCAAATTATAATCTGCATTAAAAACATGGTCGAACCAATCTTCAGAATTTTTGATGGCTACTTTTACTTTTTCAGTTAAAATACCTTCTTCAACATATAATTTATATCCATCAACATTGGTATTTACATTACCAATTTTTACACGACCTTGATAAGAGTCTATAGAAAAATATTCATGTTCATCAACATCATTTGGAGCTTTGAATCCTATTTTAAATGCAGCAGGATCTTTATCGATATTATTTCCTGAAACTCTTGCACCAAGTGTCCAATAACTAACATTATTCGGATTTGGATCACCATTGGAGAACATGATACTTGGTTCGTTTAAACCACTTGGCGTCCAAATATTACTTAATTGCATTAAGAAATTTTTGTAACGGCCATTACCACCATTTCTTTTAATTTCTAATGCTGCTTGAGGTGCATCAGTGCCAATACCAATATTTCCTTTTATTGGAAAATGATTTTCTGCATCAGGAAAAGTTGTATCAATGTATTGATATACTATGTTTTTGGTTGATGGTTTTTGTACTGGGTATTTAGCTAAAGCTTTTTTAACAGTTGTAGTTGAAGCTTTTTTTACTGGTTGTTTATATGTTGTAAATTGAGCTACAGCATTACCTACAAAAAAAATTGCAATTAGGGTGATTAACTTGTTCATGTTTCAAGTATTTGGATTAAAGAGTATTTTTCTCTATATCTAGTAACGAATTAATTCTGAGATTAGTATGTTACTTCAAAAAAATATTCAAATAAATACTACACATACTTGATTTTTTTTTGTTCGCTATTGGTTATCTTGTTCTTTTTGATATGCTTTGATGATGGCTTTAACTAATTTATGTCTTACAACGTCCTCTTCTGTAAGTTCTACATAACTAATCCCATCAATATTTTGTAAAATTTTTGTGGCTTTAAATAATCCACTTTGCATATTTCTAGGCAAATCAATTTGTGTTGGATCGCCAGTTATAATTGCTTTTGCATTTGGACCTATACGAGTTAAAAACATTTTCAATTGTAAATCGTTGGTGTTTTGGGCTTCATCTAAAATAATAAATGCGTTATCTAAAGTTCTACCACGCATGTATGCTAAGGGGGCAATTTCAATTGTTCTAGTTGTCATATAATAACCTAATTTATCAGCAGGTATCATATCATCTAAAGCATCATATAATGGGCGTAAATACGGATCAATTTTTTCTTTTAAATCGCCTGGCAAAAAACCTAAATTTTCACCAGCCTCAACAGCCGGGCGTGTTAAAATAATTTTCTTTACCACTTTATTTTTTAAAGCCCTTACTGCTAAAGCAACAGCAGTATAGGTTTTACCTGTACCTGCTGGGCCAATTGCAAAAACAATATCATTTTTATCGGCAGCTGTAACCATCTTCTTTTGGTTAATAGTTCTAGCCCTTACAGTTTTTCCATTGGGGCCAAATACTAGAATATCATTTTGATTTTTTTCAACAAAATTATCAATCGCTTCAGCATCATCTCCTCCAAGTATTTGTTCAAAATAATTTTCACCTAAATCTCCATTACGTTCTAAGTATTGAATTATGAGTTCAATTTTTTCTTTAGCAATTTCAATTTGCTCTGGTGCACCGCTCATTTTTATTTGAGTACCACGAGATAAAATTTTAAGAAGAGGAAACTTTTTCTTTAGTAAATCTAACTTTCCATTGTTAACACCAAAGAAAGCTGTAGGATTAATGGTTTCTAGGTTGATGATAGTATCTGTCAAGGTATTTGATTTTGTTTTGGCTAACTTAATAACTTTAAAACACAATTCCTTATTATAGAATAACATTTATTTTTAATAACTATTTATTAACAATTTATTTTTTACCACGTAAAAGCTTAAATCACCAATTAAATAAAAAATAATTAATTAGCATTGATCAATTCTTAATTTTGAAATATGAAAAAAATATTTTTTTACAGTTTTTTTTTAATAGCAAATCAAAGTTTTTCACAAGATAAGACCGTTTGGAATTTAGAACAGTGTATTAATTATGCTATCAAAAACAATGTTTCAGTAAAACAAGCTGATGTACAAGCAAGACTTGCCAGCTTAGAATTTGATAGAGCGAAATATTTAACTCAACCCAATATTAATTTTTCAACAAATCTTGGTGGGCAATTTGGTCGTTCTATTGATCCAACAACCAATCAATTCGTTTCAAGTCAATTAGTGAACAATAGTTATAATGTTAATGCAGGTATACAATTATATAATTGGGGAAGCTTAAAATTAAATAAAGAAATTGCTACGTTTAATGCTAAAGCTTCTTTAGTAGATGTTGAACGAGTTGTAAATGATATTTCTTTAAACATTGCTACATTTTATTTACAGGTATTATCTGCCAAACAACAATTAAAAATTGCTGATATACAAATTGAACAAACTCAATCTCAATTAAAATTTACTAGATTAAGGGTAAATGCTGGTTCTTTACCAGAATTGAATGCAGCAGAAATGGAAGCACAATTAGCACGAGATAGTGCAAGTTTTATTAGTGCAAAAACGAATTTTGAATTAGCCACTATACAATTAAAAGCTGCTATTAATTTAGATATGGCTAGTGAATTTGAAGTTGCTACACCACCAGTTGAAAGTATATCTTTAGACCCTTTAATATTATTAGAACCTGAAAATTTATATAAGTTAGCCTTAAATAATCAACCCATACAAAAAGCGAATGATTTAAGATTGAAATCATCATTAAAATTTATTGACTTTTCGAAAACTGCATTTTATCCAACAATATCTGCATTTGCCGGCTTAAACACAAGGTTCGCAAATACAAACATAAAAAATAATGGTTTGGTATATAATGGCGATGTAATAACACCTGCATATACTTTAAATGGATCCACCAAAAATTATGTATATCAACCAGATTATAATTACTCTTCAGGCAAAAGAGGTTTTTTTGAAATGTGGGATGGCTGGGGAAATCAATTAGATCAAAATTTTAGTCAGAATATTGGCATTCAAATACAAGTGCCTATTTTAAATAATGGAAGCTCAAGATTAGGTTATGAAAGAGCTAAATTAAATTATAAGAATACAGAATTTACAAACGAACAAGCCAACATTACATTAAAGCAAAATATTTATCAATCTTTTCAAAATGCATCTGCAGCATTACAAAGATTTAATATTTCTAAAAGAAGTGTAGAATTAGCAGCTATTGCTTATGATTTTTCGAAGAAAAGATTTGAAGCTGGTTTAGGAACAACTTTAGATTTATTAACGAATCAGAATAATTATAATAGAGCTAAATTAGATCAGCTCAACAATCAGTTCGAATATATTTTTAGAATGAAATTATTAGAGTTTTACAAAGGACAAGGAATAAAATTTTAATTGGTTTGATAGAATTGACCCGTGATTAATTTAAACACTCTACCTTCTTGAAATTGTTTAAAATTATTGGCTTCGACTACATTAGCATCTACCCAATTTTTATATTGAATAGGATCAACCGCTATTCCAAATAACCATTGATTGTAGGCATCGAACATGCCTTCTTGAATTAAAAAATTTTGTTGATCGAATAAACGAAAAGGATATTTATCATTAAGTTTATTATTAAACCAATGAAGAATAAATTTTGTTCTTATTGCAGACAATCGATAAGCTGTTAAACTTTCGGTTGATGAACCTAATAGGTTGATGACTTCTTTTTCAAAATCATTTGTTGTATTTATACCTAAGTACAATATTTTTTTATAAGCATCTAATACTGCAGATTTTACTTCTGCAGTTCGTACAGTATAACTTTCAATATTTACAAATATTTCACCATAGATAATTGTCCAGAAAAAATTTCCTGTAGTACTATAATACATGGTTGCATTATAATAATTGTTTGGATAATTAGGGTCAACTTCAATTCCTTTTTTCCAATTTTTCAAAGCTTCATTTAGCTTTTTATCTGTTACATATAAATCAGCTAATTCACTGTACAATACCCCAGAATTGGGGAATTTTATTAAACCAGATTTATACAATTTTTCACATTCTCTGTAATTGCCTTGTGCTTTATAATTTAACCCTAAAATTTGATAATCTTTTTCTTCAACAGAAAGTTCATCAATAAATTTTTTAGAAATTTCTATACTTTTCGAATATTCTTTTTTTAAATAAAGTAAGTAAGCTAAATCTTTTTGTGCAGCTATATTGTTTGGCTCATTATTTAATAATTTATTGAAAACAAGTGTTGCATTTTCATAATCTCCCTCTATCATTAAATTTTTTGCAGTTTTATGTAAGTCAGATACAGGCTGAGCTATAGCCAAACATATAAACAATAAAAACAAAATGGATAAAAGAGATTTCATGTTGATTTAATAAATTAAATGGGTTAACAAACCATCTCTTAACTTAGGTTCAAACCATGTGCTTTTTGGTGGCATTACATTACCACTATCAGCCATATCAAATAATTGATTAATAGTTACAGGATATAAACTAAATGCAGCAGCCATTTCACCACTATTTACTCTTTTCTCTAATTCACCTAAGCCTCTAATTCCACCAACAAAATCAACTCGTTTATCTGTACGTTGATCTATGATGTTTAATAAAGGAGTAAAAATATTATTTTGTAAAATGGATATATCTAAAACTCCAATTGGATTATTGTTGAATGTATTTTCTTTTGCTACTAATTTATACCAATTTTTATCGATATACAAACCAATTTCATGCAATTGCGTTGGCTTAAATGCTTTTTCACCAATTAAACTCACAATGAAGTTCTCCTCTAATTTATTTAAAAATTCTATTGTTGGCAATCCATTTAAATCAGTAACCACTCTATTATAATCTAGTATGGCTAATTGGTTGGAAGGAAAAAGTGTAGTTAAAAAATAATTACTCTCTTCAGTAGCTTTATCTTCTAGTGTTGCTCTAACTTTTGCTGCAGATGCAGCTCTATGGTGGCCATCAGCAATATATGTACAAGGAATTTTTTCTTCAAAAATTGTTTTAATATTTTCAATCACAGCATCTTCATTCACAACCCAAATGGTATGTTGTATATTATCATCAGCAGTAAAATTATAAACAGGATTTTTAATAGTTTTCCATTTTTCAATGAGTTCATCCAACTCATCAACATTTCTATAAGCCAAAAAAACATTGCCCGTTTGTGCACCAGAAATTTTTATATGATTAATTCTGTCTAACTCTTTTTCTGGTCGTGTAAATTCATGCTTTTTAATGATGCCATTTTCATAATCATCAACACTACTAACACAAACTAAGCCTGTTTGGCTTCTATCATTCATAATCAATTGATAGATATAAAAGCAAGCTTTATTATCTTGAAATAAAATATTTCTACTAGTAAATGCTTCTAAATTTTCTTTTGCTTTTTCGTAAACTGCAGCTGAATGTATGTCTATATCATCTGGCAAACTCACTTCACTTTTGGTAATATGTAAAAACGAATGCGGATTGCCTTGCACTTCAATTTTTGCTTCTGCACTGTTCAATACATCATAAGGTCTACTAGCAACTTGTTTAGCAAATTGCACTTCTGGTCTGAGGGCTTTAAATGGTCTTACTATACTCATAAATAAATTCTATAATTATTATCCTTTTTTATTTGAAAAATCTTTAGCCAAATTGCAAAAAGTTGCTACACTTTCTAATGGCAAAGCATTGTACATACTTACTCTTATACCTCCAACTGTTCTGTATCCTTTAACACCAATCATTCCATTGGCTTTGCATTCTTCTAAAAATTTATTTTGTAAATTTTCATTTTCTATAAAGAATACAGCATTCATTCTACTTCTATCTTCTTTTGCAATTGGACAATTAAAAATGGGTAATGCATCAATGGTATTATAAAGTAACTCTGCTTTTTGTATACTTCTTCTTTCCATTTCTTTCAATCCACCTTCTTTTTTTATCCATCTTAACGTTAATAAAGAAACATAGACTGCAAAAACTGGTGGAGTGTTTAAAACAGAATTTGCTTTTATTTGATTTCGATAATCTAAAATGGCAGAAATGGGGTTTTTAAGATTGGGTAAAATATCTTTTTTAATTACTACTAAATTAACACCAGCAGCACCCATATTTTTTTGAGCACCAGCGTATATTAAACTAAACAAATTATAATTTATTTGTCTACTAAAAATATCACTACTCATATCAGCTATTAAAGGCACATTAGTTTTTGGAAATTGATACCACTGTGTTCCTTCAACAGTATTATTAGATGTAATATGAAGATATTTTGAATCAGAAAGAACTTCGAAATCTTTATTGATATAAGTGTAATTCTTATCTTTTGAACTTGCAGCTACATGAACATTACCAAACAATGCAGCTTCTTTTAAAGCTTTATTTCCCCAAATACCATCATCGCAATAAGAGGCTGTATCATTTTGATTTAAAAGGTTTAAAGGCACTTGCATAAATTGAGTTGTAGCTCCTCCATGTAAGAAAAGAACTTCATATCCTTCTTGCAATTGCATTAATTCTTTTACTAAATTTTTTGCGTCTTCTAATACATCTAAAAACCAATTGGTTCTATGCCCAATTTCAAGTATGGATAACCCAATATCATTAAAATTTAAAATTGCTTGAGCCGCTTGTTCAAGAACTTCCTGAGGTAAAATTGAGGGCCCAGAATTAAAATTATGCTTCTTCATTATTCCAAATCAACAATGCAAATTAAGTGATTTAAAATTTAATCAATTTTAAAGCCATAATTTAAACTATTAAGTTAAAATATTTTACTATTATCTTCTAATCCAACAACGCCACCACTTACTGCAAATTTCATTGCTTCAGATGCAGATAAATTATGCAAGGGGCGTATTTTATCTTTTGGAACAATATAAGTCATGCCACTAATAGCATAAGATAAAGGCAAGTACACCACAACATAATCCTTCATTCCAAAATTAACTGCATCATTTAATGTAATAAAACCAATACGCCAAATATCGGGGCTGTCAATATTTACTAAAATAGGTTTATCAAACTTTTTTTTATCGCCAGCAAAAGCTTCAAAAAAATCTTTGACAGATGAATAAATAAATTTAATTCCGGGAGTTTTTTCTAATACTTTATCAAAAACTTCCACCAACCTTCCCACCATAAATAAAGAAGAAAGCCAACCAACAAGTAATACAACACTAATAACAATAATAAAACCTAAACCAGGTATTTTATCAATATTTCCTTCAGCATCTTTTTTAATCCATTCAGGAAAAATAGAGTGCATGAGTGTGGGCAATATATCATCTATCCAAGTAAACAATCCAAAAATCACCCAAACTGTAATGCCAATTGGTGCTAGTACTATTAACCCTTGTAAAAAAAATTGTAATAATCGTTTACCAATTGCTTTATAATTCGTAATCATAAATCAAAATTAACATAAATGCAAATTGCTTAGGTTAAGTTTCAGCATATTTATATTAAAAGAATAATGATGGATACTTTGGTTACGTTAAAAGTTTCCATAGTTTCGCATACTTATGACAGCAGTACAAGAACGCATTTTACAAAAAGCCAACGACCAATTTAGAAAATTTGGCATAAGGGCAGTTACAATGGATGAAATTGCTTTACAATCGGGTATTAGCAAGAAAACCATTTATCAATATTTTAAAGATAAAGACGAGTTGGTGGATGCTGTAATGATGATAACTTTTGAAGATAATCATTCAAAATGTAAATCTTGCTGCCAAGATTCTACCAATGCCATTGAAGAAATTTTTTTATTGATGAAAAATATTGGTGAAGATTTTAGAAATCTCAACCCCATTATTCTGTTAGATATGAAAAAATTTCATAACAGAACCTTTGAAAAATTTCAACAGCATTTGCACCAAAATATCACAAAAATGATATTGGACAATTTAGAAAGAGGTATTAGCGAAGGTTTATATAGAAAAAATATGGATATAGAAGTTATTGCAAGGTTTAGAATGGCTTCGATATGGATTTTGTTCGACCAAGAAATTTTTCCTTACCCAAAATTTGAAATTGGAAAAGTATTTACAGAAATACTTCAACTATTTCTGTATGGACTGGTTACTCCAAAAGGATACCAATTAATTGAAAAATATCAAATAATAAATACAAAAAAATAAATAATGCACTTATTGAAAAAAATTACTTGCCCAGTAGGTTTACTGTTGATGATATCGCTGCAGGTAAATGCTCAAGAAAAACATCAATTCACATTACAACAAGCAGTTGACTTTGCAACAAAAAATAATGTTCAAGTAAAAAATGCATTATTAAATGTAGAAATGCAGCATCAAAATAATAAAATTGTTACTGCTGCTGCTTTACCTACCATTGATGCAAATGTTGGAACAACATATTTTATTGATATACCTGTATCATTAATACCTGGAGAAATTTTTGGACAACCAAAAGGAACATACTTACCAGTACAATTTGGCACCAAATACAATACATCTGCCAGCATTCAGTTAAAACAATTATTGTTCGATGGGCAAGTTTTTGTTGGCCTACAAGCAAGAGATGCTTCTATGCAATATCAGAAAAAAGCAGTTGAAGTAACCGAAGAAAATATTAAAGCCAACATTCAAAAAATTTATTATCAATTAGTAGTAGCTAAAAAACAAATCGAATTATTAGATGCAAACATTACAAGATTAAAAAAATTACAACACGACGTTAATGAAATATATAAAAATGGATTTGCAGAAAAATTAGATATAGATAAACTTGAAGTTTCTTTAAACAATTTAAAAACAGAAAAACAAAAAGTTTTAAATACTATTAATATTGGCTACGTTGGTTTAAAAACTTTAATGGGCATGCCTATTGCAGATGAGTTAATACTTACAGATCAAATTTCTGAAACAGAAATTAAAAAAGATGTTTTAGTAGATAGTGTAATTTATTCTGACAGAAAAGAATTTCAATATTTACAAATTGCAAAAAGCTTAAACCAACTCAATGTTAAAAGATACCAATTAAGTTATTTGCCCATTATTTCATTCAATGCTAACTATAGCAAACAAGCTTTAAGAAACAAATATACCTTCTTTGAAAAAGGCGATTGGTTTACCTCATCGTATGTGGGTTTAAACATAAACATGCCCATATTTAGTGGTTTTAGCAAAGATTCAAGACTACGTTTAGCTAGATTGGATTTACAACAAATCAATAACAATATTGATAATTTAAAGATTACCATAAGTGCAGAAACAGAACAAGCAAAACTTAAATTCATATCATCATTAGAAACAATTGATATACAAAAACGCAATATGCTTTTAGCAGAGAAAGTGTATGATCAAACAAAAAAGAAATATGAAGCTGGCACAGGCTCTAACACAGAAATTACTGCTGCAGAAACAGAACTCAAAGCTTCTCAAACTAACTATATAGCTGCATTATACGATGCTATTATTGCTAAAGTAGATTTTTTAAAGGCAGTAGGAAAACTTTAAAATAAAATAAATAATAAAGAAAAAAAATAAATTGAAAAAAATAAAAATATCAATTTTAAGCATTGCTACATTATTACTGGTAGCTTGTGGAACTTCATCAAAAAATGATGTAGCATCAAAAAAATCTGAAGTAGAAAAATTAAAAAAAGAAGTACTTGCAACAACAGAAAAAATAAAAATACTCGAACAAGAAATTGCAAAACTTGATACCAACGCACAATCAACAGTTAATGAAAATGCAAAATTAATTGGCACTACAATTATTGCAAATGCAGATTTTAAACACTATATAGATATTCAAGGCAAAGTAGATGCCGATAATATTTCGTATGTATCACCTCGTTTAGGTGGTGGCCAAGTAAAAGCTGTTTTTGTTAAGAAAGGAGACTATGTTAAAAAAGGTCAAATGATTTTAAAGTTAGATGATGCTATTGCACGCCAATCTTTAATTGCAGCTAAACAAAGTTTAGAAACAATAAAAACACAAGTTGCTTTAGCTAAAGATTTATACAATCGTCAAAATAATTTATGGAAACAAGGCATTGGCACAGAAGTGCAATTAATAAGTGCAAAAGCACAAGCCGAAACTTTAGAA
>JANLVQ010000170.1:0-12352 GCA_031364085.1 Chitinophagaceae bacterium | reverse complement strand
TCCATTAATTTTTGCTTTTTGAACAAATCCTCTGCGTTTACTTGGTAACGTTTTTCTTTCTACAATTGATGATAAAGCTCGTTTTAATTTTGTATCGGTAGAAGCATTCATTCTTTTAGTTACTTCGTCTAACAAATCATCTACAGATAGTTTACTTAAATCAACAATATTAGAGGACAAGTTAGAAGTAGAAGTTTCTAATTTTTTGTCTTCCTGACTTATAGCCTCTCCCGTCTTTTTCTTTTTATCAGCTTTATTACTTAATGGTTGGCTGAGTTTGCTTCCATCTCTATATAATGCACAAGCTTTTAAGCTCAACTCCCAACTTAATTTGTATGCTTCTTCTATTTCGCTAACTGTTGCTTCGTTTGGCAGATTAATAGTTTTTGAAATAGCACCACTTAAAAAAGGTTGACAAGCAGCCATCATTCTTATATGGCCATGTGCATGAATAAATCTTTTTCCTTTATTACCACATTTGTTGGCACAATCAAAAACTGAATAGTGTTCTTCTTTTAAGTAAGGAGCTCCTTCAACTGTCATGGTACCACAGATATAATCTCCTGCTGCTTCAATTTCTTCATCGGTAAAGCCTAATTCTTCTAATATATTTAATCCAAAATCATTGACTTGATCTTCAGTAAATCCTAATCTTAATAAACAATCATCGCCTAAAACAAATCTATTAAATACAAAATTGATGGCAAATGCTGCTTTTAATCCTGATTCTAATTTTGCAATTTCCTCAGCTGTAAACCCTTTTGCAGCAAGGGTTTCATTGTTAATATAAGGAGCACCTTTAAAACTTGCAGCACCTACAGCATATTTTTCAATAGCATGAATTTGTTCTGTTGTATAGCCTAAATTTTTTAAAGCACTTGGTACTGCACCATTAATAATTTTAAAATATCCCCCACCAGAAAGTTTTTTAAATTTCACTAAAGCAAAATCTGGCTCAACGCCTGTGGTATCACAATCCATTACTAACCCAATGGTTCCTGTTGGAGCAATTACAGTAGTTTGTGCATTTCTGTAACCATATTTTTCACCCATTTGAACTGCTTCATCCCAGGCTTTTGTTGCAGCTTTTAATAAGCTATCAGGACAATGTTTAGAATTAATTCCTACTGGTTTTAAACTCAATCCTTCATAAGCTTCATTAGCATCATAAGCAGCAGCTCTATGGTTTCGCATTACACGCAACATATCTGCTCTATTTTCTTCAAATCGTGGGAAAGCTCCTAAAAAGCTGGCCATTTCTGCAGATGTTTTGTAAGTAACACCTGTCATGATTGCTGTTATTGCACCAGCTATACCTCTTGCATCATCACTATCATAAGAAATTCCACTTAACATTAAAATGGTTCCAAGGTTTGCAAAGCCTAAACCTAAAGTTCTATAATCGTATGAAAGTTGAGCAACTTCTTTACTAGGAAATTGTGCCATCAACACACTAATTTCTAAAACTACAGTCCATAATCTGCTGATATATTCAATGCCATCAATATCTATTTTGTTTGATTTTTCGTCGAAGAATTTTCGAAGATTGATTGATGCCAAATTACATGCAGTATTATCTAAGAACATGTATTCACTACAAGGGTTTGAAGCATTTATTCTTCCACCTTTTGGACAAGTATGCCATTCGTTAATTGTTGTATCATATTGTGTTCCAGGATCAGCACAACGCCAAGCGGCATAAGAAATTTTATTCCATACTGTAGCAGCAGGAATTTTACTCATTACTCTGCCATCAGTTCTTGCTTTTAATTCCCAATCTCCACCTTCTTCTAACACTTTAAAAAACTCATTAGGAATACGAACAGAGTTATTTGAATTTTGACCAGAAATAGTTGCGTAAGCTTCGCCTTCATAATGATTATCATAGCCAGCGTCAATTAAAGCTGCTACTTTATTTTCTTCCTTCACTTTCCAATCAATGAATTCCATTACTTCTGGATGATCCAAATCTAAGCAAACCATTTTGGCTGCTCTACGTGTAGTTCCTCCACTTTTAATGGCTCCTGCACTTCTATCACCAATTTTTAAGAAACTCATTAATCCACTTGAAGTTCCACCACCACTTAATTTTTCTCCACCACCACGAATTTGTGAAAAGTTGGTTCCAACACCGCTTCCATATTTAAAAATTCTTGCTTCACGAACCCATAAATCCATTATGCCACCATCATTCACTAAATCATCACTCACACTTAATATAAAACATGCATGAGGTTGAGGACGCTCATAAGCATTTGCAGATTTTTTTAATTGATTATCTGCTGGGTCAACATAATAATGACCTTGAGGTTTTCCAGTAATGCCATAGCTTTCGTGTAAGCCAGTATTAAACCATTGTGGTGAATTAGGAACACAAGATTGATTGAGTATACTAAACACTAATTCATCATAAAATATTTCAGCATCTTTTGCAGAAGCAAAATAATTATAACGCTCACCCCAAACTCTCCAACAATTAGCCATTCTGTGTGCTACTTGTTTAGCAGAAGTTTCTCTGCCAGAACTACCATCTTCTTGTGGTACACCAGCTTTTCTAAAATATTTTTGTGCAAGAATATCTGTTGCTATTTGACTCCATTGTTTAGGAACCTCAACATTATTCATTTCGAAAACTTTTTCTCCTGTAGGATTTTTTATTACACTAGTTCTGTAATCGTAATCAAATAAATCAAATGAAGAAACTCCTTCTTCTGTAAATCTTCTTTTAAAGTGTAAACCTTGGTTAGTTGTTTTGGTGTTCATTATAATCTTCTTTTAATGGATAGTAATAATAGTTTCCCTTCTTAAGCAATTTCAATAAAGGGATAACGAAAATATCTTTCAACATCTTTCAATCCTAATAAGTAATTTCAACAGAATGTGGATAAACTATTAAAAATTTAATGAACTTCAAAAGGGTATTACATTTCATTAAATTTGCACACTTTTTAATTGATTTGTTGAAAAAAACATTGTAAAAATTGAACGATGCCCTACAATGAATAACGACCAGCCTTTGAAGATATTTTAATATGAAGTGGATTTAGATTTTAACATCTGTGGATATGTTTTGAAAGCTCTTGGCATGGTAGTTTTTATACTACGATTCTATATAAATTGGATAAATTAAGATTGAAAAATTGGAGTTTTAATATCATGATAAAATAAAAATTTCCATTTTTCTTCTACTCCTTTTTCCCACCATTCTTTTCTGAGGTTCATACACTTTCTCCCATCAAAATCATACTTAGCAATAAACTTGATTTTCATTTGTTGAATTTGTGGTGCATCATCTCCTCCAAAGAAGATGACTTCATCATTTTCTTTTATCCAAAATACTTGATGATATGGGCTATGACCAGCCGTAATTTGATGTTGAATATAACCATCAATAAAGCCATCACCATGTAACCAACTCACTTGAGGATGGTTTTGTAGTAATGCTATTTCTGCTGAAATAAAAGATGGAAATCCTTTTTGCATGGCAAAATCGAACTCTGCTTTTTGTATGTAATATGTAGCTTTTTTAAATGAGAGTTGATAGTTATCATTTTCATCTTTAAAACTTACCCCACCTGCATGATCTTTATGCAAGTGACTCAACAATACTTTAGTAACACTATCTGGCGAAACACCATTAGACAAAAGGTTTTGATGAATTTGAAGTTGATGGTTTGTAGAAAATCCTAATCCTGTATCAATTACAATAATATCACTTTGAGTAATTACTACAAATGGTTGTACTTCTACAAGCAAACTACCAACTGGTCTGGCTTGTAAGTCATCCTGCTCTAATTCAAAGGGAACAAAAACTTTAGTTTTATCAATAGTAAAAGCACCTTCCGAAAGGGGAAATATCTTCATGTAATTATTAATTGTAAATTGTTAATTGTAAGTTGTAAGTTGAAGATTCATTTAAAATTTGTCATTTTACAATTAACCATTATACACTAGCTTACTAATGTACCAACATTCATGCCTTGTATTACTTGCAAAAGATTGCCTTGCGTATTTACATTAAACACAATGATGGGTAAATTATTTTCCATACAAAGAGTAAAAGCAGTCATATCCATTACTTTCAAATTCTGATTAATACATTCTTGGAAACTTAATTTTTCGTAACGTTTTGCTGAAGGGTCTTTTTCAGGATCTGCATTATAAATTCCATCCACTCTTGTACCTTTTAAAATAACATCAGCCTTCATTTCAATTGCTCTTAAACTACCTGCTGTATCTGTTGTGAAATATGGATTTCCAGTTCCTGCTCCAAAAATAACAACTCTGCCTTTTTCTAGATGGCGTAATGCTTTTCTACGTATATAAGGTTCGGCAACTTGCTCCATATTAATGGCACTTTGTAATCTGCTATACACACCAATTTTTTCTAACATAGCCTGCATAGCCATAGCATTAATAACGGTAGCCAACATGCCCATATAATCTCCATGTGCACGTTCAATACCACTATCGGCTTCATTCATTCCTCTATAAATATTTCCTCCACCAATAACAATTGCAACTTGTACACCTAAATCGGTTACACTTTTTATGTCGTGGGCATATTGTTCAAGAATTTTTGGATCAAATGGTTCACCATTTTTTTGGTCACCTAAAAGTGCCTCACCAGATAATTTTAGAAGAATTCGTTTGTAACGTGGTAACATTTTTGAAAGGTTTTGCAAATAACTAATTTTTTAACGACTACGCCAAATAGAAAAATTACAATTGGGTATAAAATTTTTACAGTTTATAACAAATTGTATTAGGTTTGTTGCCACTACAAAAAAGGTAATTTATGAAGTTTATTGTATCCTCTTCAATACTGGCCAAACAATTACAACAAATTAATGGTGTAATTAATTCGAATACAGTTTTGCCCATTTTAGAAGATTTTTTATTTGAAATAAAAGACAAAAAATTAAGTGTTACTGCAACAGATTTAGAAACAGTAATGAAAGTTCAACTTGAAGTTGAAAGTAAAACTGATGGAAAAGTTTGTATTCCGCATAAAGTGTTGAGTGAATATCTAAAAAATATTTCAGATCAACCACTAACTTTTACCATAGATAAAAATTTTGGAATCGATATTACTAGCGATAATGGTAAATACAAAATCATGGGTGAAAATCCTGATAATTTTCCAAAAGAACCTAATAGTGATGATGCCAATAGTTTTACCATGACAAGCACTGCATTGGTTACAGCAATTAACAAAACTTTATTTGCAGTTAGCAACGATGATTTAAGACCAGCTATGACCGGTGTGTTTTTTGAGCTTTCAAAAAAATCAATTCAATTCGTTTCAACCGATGCTCATAAATTAGTAAAATATAATAGAACAGATGCACATGCAACAAAAGATGATTCATTCATTGTACCTCGCAAACCATTGAATTTATTAAAAAATTCTTTACCAGATAATGATGATGAATTAACTATTAGTTATAACAGTAATCACTTATTTGTGAAGCACAGTAGTATTCAGTTGGTGTGTAGATTAATTGATGCTCGTTTTCCAGATTATAAAGTAGTAATTCCAACTGATAACCCATATAAATTAATGGTAAATAGAGCTGATTTTCAAAGTGCTTTACGACGTGTAAATGTATTCTCCAACAAAAGTACAAATCAAGTTGCATTAAGTATTTCAAGTAGTGAATTACAAATGGCTGCCCAAGATGTTGATTTTAGTTTTGAAGGCAATGAAAGAATGACTTGTACTTTTGATGGTGCTGATATGCAAATAGCTTTCAATGCAAAGTTTTTAATTGAAATGCTAAGTGCTGTAGACACTCTAGAAATTGTTATGGAACTTTCAACACCAACAAGAGCAGGAATTATTAAACCATCAGAACAAAGTGAAAATGAAGAGTTGTTAATGCTAGTAATGCCATTAATGCTAAATAACTAATACATTTTTAAACTCATTACAACCAAACCTTAACGGTTTGGTTTTTTCTTTTATGGAATATATTACAATAAAATATTTCGACAACTATATCTCTGCAAATATTTATTTAAACAAATTAAAGTCAGAAGATATTAACTGCATTTTAAAAAATGAAAACTCAAACACCATTTTACCCTTATCGTTGAGTGATTGGGGAAGCATTCAACTTTGTGTTGAGGCAAATGATGTGGAGAAAGCTAGAATAATTTTAGAAGAATTTGATATCAATTAATTATATAAACTTTTAAATTAACCTTAACTAATTACACTAGATCTTAAAAATTTAAATCATGCTTAAAAAAATCTTGTATGTTTTTACTTTAGTATTTTTTTTCAGTTGCACAACAACAGAAAATAAAATCAGTGATCCTTTAGTACTAAATCTAGATACAACTATTCAATCAGGAGAAGACTTTTTTCTTTATGCTAATAATGGATGGATTAAAAACAATCCAATACCTGAAGCTGAATCTTCTTGGGGTATTGGACAATTAGTTCAGGAAGATATTTACAAAAGACTTATTTCAATAAATGAAAATGCTATAAAAGAAAAAGCAGCTTCTGGAACTGTTTCTCAAAAAATTGCAGATTTCTGGAGTACTGCAATGGACACAATTGCAATCAATAAAAATGGCTTATCTCCTATTCAAAAAGATTTAGAAAAAATTAAAGCAGCAAACTCTGTTGCAGATTTAATAAAGCTTTCAGCCGAATTTAATAATAAAGGCAGCGGAACTTTCTTTGGTTCTTATATTGGTCAAGATGATATGAATAGTGAAAAAATGGCTTATATTTTATATCAAGGAGGTTTGGGTATGCCTAACAGAGATTACTATTTTAATACAGATGAAAAATCTATAACTGTTCAAAAAGCATTCAAAGAATATTTAGTTAACACATTTGTACAATTAGGCAAGACTACAGAAGATGCTACTAAAAATATGAATGAAGTGTATGTATTTGAAACTTCACTAGCAAAGGCTTCTAGAAAATTGGCAGACTTAAGAGACCCATATAAAAACTATAATAAAATGAGTGTAGCAAAATTAAAAACGCTTGCTCCTAATTTAAATTTTGATGAGTTCTTTGCAATCTCAGGTATCCAAAATATAGATACAGTTATTGTGGGTCAACCTGAATTTTATGAAGCACTAAACACTTCTTTACAAAGCACTCCCATTTCAGTTTTAAAAAATTATATGCTGTACAATTATGTTTCTGATTTTGCAAATTATTTGGATGATGAAACTTTTATGAACAAGTTCAACTACAGCAAATCATTGAGTGGTGCAAAAGCTCCAAGATTAAGATGGAAGAGGATGTTAGATGCTCAAGAAAATGCAATGGGTGAAGCTTTAGGGCAGCTTTTTGTAAAAGAATATTTTAATGAAACTGCTAAAAAAAGATACGAAGGTTTAGTTGAAGCTATTCGTGAGGCACTAAAAGAAAGAATTCAAAATCTCAGCTGGATGAGTGAAGAAACCAAAATAAAAGCATACGATAAGTTGGCTAAAATGAAAAAGAAAGTAGGCTATCCTAATAAATGGAAAGATTTTTCTGCTATGCAAATTGGTAAAAATTCTTTTATTGAAAACGTTCAAAATGCAAACGTTTGGTGGCACAATTATAGTGTAAACAAATTAGGTAAGCCAGTTGATAGAGATGAGTGGGATATGACCCCACAAACTTATAATGCCTATTACAACCCAAGCAATAATGAAATTGTTTTACCTGCTGGAATTTTTGCAATTCCTGGTAAAAAAGATGCTGAATTAGATGATGCTTTAGTGTATGGTTATGCAGCAGCAAGTACAATAGGACATGAAATTACACATGGTTTCGATGATCAAGGTCGTCAATATGATGCTGCAGGAAATTTAACAGATTGGTGGACTAAAAAAGATGGAGAAGAATTTAAAACAAGAGCAAAAAATATCATTCAACAATTCAATGAATTTGTTCCTGTAGATACTTTACATATTAATGGAGAAGCAACACAAGGTGAAAACATTGCAGACCTTGGAGGATTGCTTCTTGGCTTAGATGCATTTAAAAAAACAAACACCTATAAAGAAGGAAAAAAACTTGGTGGATTTACTCCATTGCAAAGATATTTTTTAGGATATGCTTATAGTTGGATGTACCAAGCTCGTAAAGAAAGATTAGCTAACCAAGTTAAAACAGATGTACATAGTCCGGAAAAAGAACGTATTAATGGGCCTGTAGTAAACGTTCCTGAATTTTATGAGGCCTTTGGAATTAAACCTGGAAGTAAAATGTATAGAGCAGATAGTTTAAGAGTGAAGATCTGGTAAACTTTAACAGTAATATGACAGTAATCATTTTTTGCATTTGATCACTAAATTATCTTTACAAAAAATTAATTTTAATATGAAGAAAACTTTGAGTTTATTATTTATTTCAATCGTATTTTTTTCATCATGTAAAAAAGATGATGCACCAGTTGTTACTACTACAAACGTTTCATCAACAATAACTAATGGCAGTTGGAGAATTACCTATTTTGCAGAATCGGGTGTTGATAAAACCAGTAATTACAACGGTAACAATTTTACTTTTGCTTCAGGAGGTGTAGTTACTGCTGTAAAAAATACTACCACAGTTTCTGGAACATGGTCAATTGGTAACGATGATTCGAAAGTAAAATTAGTTTTAGTTTTTACCGCTTCAAACTTTACAAGCTTAACACAAGATTGGCACGTGCTTGAAAGAACTGATACAAAAATTAGAACCCAACATGTTAGTGGTGGAAGTGGAACAACAGATTATTTAACATTCGAGAAAAACTAATTTCACCACATATTTATAAAAAAGGGTTACGTTGTAACCCTTTTTTTATGCTTAATTTACATGATGATTTACATAGCATTGCTTAAAGGAATAAATGTAGGTGGGCATAAAATTATTAAAATGCAAGCATTAACTGAAATGTTTGCTGCACTTGGCTTTGAAAAAGTAAAAACATATATTCAAAGTGGTAATGTTGTTTTTAGTTATAAGAAAACTACAACTCAAATTTTAGCCAACTCAATTTCAAAAAATATAAAAGAAGTTTTTGGTTTTGAAGTAAATGTAATAGTTAAAACAAAAGGAGAATTGGAATTTGTCTTCAATAATAATCCTTTCGGAAAAGATGATATGAATAAATTATATGTTAGTTTTCTCTCAACTATACCTAAAGAAAAAAATATTGATTTAGGTAACTATGATGATGCTGAATATAAAATAGTAAACGATGTAGTGTATATGTTTTTTCACAAAAAAATTAGCGATTCTAAATTGGCTAATAACGTGAATGAGAAAAAATTACATGTAGATATTGTAACTACCAGGAATTGGGAAACTGTTACACAATTGGTTCAATTAGCTTCTCGTCTTTTCGAGTGAGGAACGAACGAGAAATCTCTTGAATAAATAATAAACAGATTTCTCAGCAAGAACTTCGAAATGACGACAAAATTGAGAAATTTCAAATATCAAATTCCAAATCAACCAATCAACAAATCAACGATTCAACTAACAAAGACTGCTTCATTCTTCGCAGTGACAATCATTAAAAATTTATCATTAATAATCTATTACCTGCTCTTGAATATACTCTGGCATTGCTCTCCATTCGTATTGTTGTGTTCTAAGTTGTGGTTTAAATCCTGCTTCTTTAATGGCATCTTGAATACTCTTGTAAGTAAATCTATGTGGTGCTCCAGCAGCACTCACAACATTTTCTTCTAACATAATACTTCCAAAATCATTAGCACCAGCATGCAAACAAATTTGTGCAGTTTGTTTACCAACAGTTAACCAACTTGCTTGAATATTTTTAATGTTAGGTAACATAATTCTACTTATTGCTATCATTCTAATATATTCATCAGGTGTAGTTAAATTTTGAACACCTCTAATGCGAGTTAATAATGTATCAACATCTTGAAAAGTCCATGGAATAAAAGCTAGAAAACCTTTTGCATCTGCAGGTTTCTTTGCTTGTACTTCTCTAATTTTTACCAAGTGTATAAAACGTTCTTCTAAGGTTTCAACATGACCAAACATCATAGTAGCACTGGTTGTAATATCTAAGTTGTGGCATTGATGCATAATTTCTAACCACTCATCTGCACCACATTTTCCTTTGCTAATTAATCTTCTTACTCTATCAATTAAAATTTCTGCACCAGCACCTGGTAAAGAATCTAAGCCTGCTTCTTTCAATGCTTTCAACACTTCAACATGTGTTGATTTTTCTAACTTGGTAATATGAGCAACTTCTGGTGGCCCTAATGCATGTAATTTAATATTTGGATATTCTGCTTTTATAGCTTTAAACGTATCTACATAAAATTTCAAACCAAGTTCTGGATGATGGCCTCCTTGCAATAACAACTGATCACCTCCCCAAGCAATAGTTTCTTCAATTTTTTTTCTGTAGGTTGGCATATCTGTAATATATGCTTCTGCATGACCAGGAATTCTATAAAAGTTACAAAACTTGCAATTGGCAATACACACATTTGTAGTGTTTACATTTCTATCAATTTGCCAAGTGACTTTTCCGTGTGGTATTTGCTTTTTACGCAACTCATCAGCAACAAACATCAATTCTGTTAATGGTGCATGATTAAATAAATACATACCTTCTTCAACACTTAAAAATTCGAAGTTGCTGGCTTTGTTATATAGTTCAGGTAAATTCATTTTTAGAATGATGAGTTATGAATTATGAATGAAGAGTAAATTTTTTTTGGTTTTGCCTTTTTACTTTTAACTTGGTAGTGCAAAGGAACAATAGAAACTTAAGTTGGGCAAGAGAAATATTTGTTATAAGGGGAAATAAGTTAACATTTCATCCAATTCCTAATTCCTATTTCCTTTTATTTACTGGTTGGTACTAGCTCCAAGAAAATATTTTAATAGTTAGTTTGGTAGATGCATGAGTGTTATTAAATTTTGGTTAAAACCTAGCATTTTAAAATAATAATGCCTACCTTGAATGATTATTAACAACCAAAAATAAGTTTTATGGAAATTTTACCATTAATTACAGTGTTGATATCTGGTGCAATTGGAGGCAATTTAGCTGGCTCATTTATGCCTAAAGTTTCACTAGGTAAAGTTGGAAATACTATTGCTGGTATTGTAGGTGGAGGCCTAGGTGGTTATTTATTTGACATGGTTGGCATGAGTGGAACTGGTGTTCCTGGATCTGGTGCAACTGATTTTAGGAATATCATCACCACGTTTCTAGCTGGTGCTTTAAGTGGTGGAGCAGTAATGCTAATAATTGGATATTTAATACAAATGATGAGCAAAAAGGAATAATTAGTTTATACCTGATACAAAGTTAAAAAGCTATCTCAAACTTAGATAGCTTTTTTAATTTATGGAATAATTTTCACAAAAGCATCTTATTGAAAAATATTTTATGGCAGAAATTATTTCAAGAAACAGAAGAGGTGGTTCGAAGCCAATGCCTCGAGTGGATTTAACTCCAATGGTAGACTTAGGTTTTTTACTCATTACTTTTTTTATTATTACAACATCAATGACTCATCCAACTCAGATGACTTGTAATTTACCCGCAGATGGAGAGCCATCTAAAAGTGCAGAAAGTAAAACACTAACTTTGGTGTTAACAGATAAAAATAAAATATTTTATTATCATGGATCAGATTCTTTGCATTCGAATATTTGTAGTTATTACAACAATGATTTAAGAAATTTAATTTTAAAAAAACAACAAAGAGTATATAAACAGTTTAGTAATAAAGATGAAACAGTAATTCTAATTAAACCCACTAGAAAAGCCAATTATAAAAATGTTGTTGATGTTTTAGATGAAATGACAATAAATGGTGTGAAAAGATTCATGTTAGTTAAGGCTAACAACTTTGAAGAAAGTCTTAAATAAAATTGAATTTATCTAATTAATCATCTTTATTCCATGTAGGCTTATTTGACTTCATTTTTTGCAAAGTATTTTCAAGTTTCTTTTTTAGCTCATTTAATTTAGCTAAACTTATAGCTTTTGATTGAATTTCTATAGCTTCATCTATGTTTCCAAGTTTATATAATAGATTAGCATAAGTATCTAAAAAAGATGCATTTTCCGGTTCTTTATCTATTGTTATTTTACTTAATGCTAAAGCTTTGGTTAAAACTTCTTTATCATTAAAATATTTAAAAATACTCCAAGCTTTAAAATTCAATTGATATGAATCTAATAGTACTTGTATTGGATACGGTGCTATCTCCTCTAAAATAATTTTCAAATTATTTGCATCTTTTTTTTCGATGCTATAATAATTAATTAAATAAGATAGTGCAGCTATTTTTCCATAAGTGGAATATTTTAAAATATACTTATTCAGAATTTCATCATTT
>JANLVQ010000129.1:0-10130 GCA_031364085.1 Chitinophagaceae bacterium | reverse complement strand
ATTTATACAGAAATGACACCCAATCCAGAAACTATGAAGTTTGTGGCCAATAAACTTTTATATCCTGGAAAAAGTATAGATTTTCAAGATGAAAGCACATCAACTCCATCTCCTTTAGCAAAAGAATTATTTAGTTTCCCTTTTATAAAAAGCGTTTTCATTGCAAGCAATTTTATAACATTAACAAAAACCGCCGAAACTGAAGATTGGCAAGATGTAATTCCATCAATTAAACAATTCTTAAAAGAATATTTAGAAAATGGGGGAGTAGTGGTGAATGATGACGAAGTAGCGAAAGTGAAACAAGAGTCATCTAATGTTATTTCTGCAGATGATGATGATGTTGTAAAACGTGTAAAAGAATTATTAGAAAATTATGTGAAACCAGCAGTAGAAATGGATGGAGGAGCCATTCAATTTAGAAGTTATAACGATGGAGTAGTAAATTTAATGTTACAAGGCAGCTGTAGTGGTTGCCCTAGTAGTATGGTAACTTTAAAAGCAGGAATTGAGGGAATGATGAAAAGAATGATACCAGAAGTAAAAGAAGTTGTTGCTGAAGCAGAATAAATTGTTATAAATTTTCAAAAGCCTTCAATTTTTTTTGAAGGCTTTTTTATTTTTAGCACATCATTGAAAAGCTTTCAGCTTGCAACATTATATTTGCAGCCACATTTAAAGGATTTATGTTTAACAAAAGAGTAAAAATAAAAGAGGTTTTAACAGGAGATTTAGTAGGCAATCAAATTGTTGTAATGGGTTGGATTCGTAGCTTTCGTAATAATCAATTTATTGCATTAAATGATGGAAGTACTAACAACAATTTACAAGTGGTGGTTGAATTAGGTTTGTTAGATGATACCCAATTAAAAAGAATAACAACTGGGGCTTCATTAAAAGTTGAAGGAAATGTAGTAAAAAGTTTAGGTAAAGGACAAACTGTTGAATTAAAAGCTTTAAGTGTTGAAGTTCTTGGCGATTCAGATGCTGAAAAATATCCTCTTCAACCAAAAAAACATAGTCTTGAATTTTTACGTGAAATAGCACATTTGCGTTTTCGTACCAATACATTCGGATCTGTATTTCGAATTCGTCATTCTCTAGCATTTGCAGTTCATCAATTTTATAATAACAAAGGCTTTATTTATTTGCATACACCAATTATCACAGCAAGTGATGCTGAAGGTGCTGGTGAAATGTTTCGTGTTACTACTTTACCTATAGATGGCACTGCCCCAAGGAATGATGATGGAGATATTAATTATAAAGAAGATTTTTTTGGAAAGAGTACGAACTTAACAGTAAGTGGACAATTAGAAGGCGAGTTGGGTGCAATGGCATTTAGTGATGTGTATACTTTTGGTCCAACATTTAGAGCAGAAAATTCAAATACAACACGTCACCTTGCTGAGTTTTGGATGATTGAACCCGAAGTAGCTTTTAATGATTTAGAAGATAATATGAATTTGGCAGAAGAGTTTATTCAGTATTTGATAAACTATGTTATGGAGCATAATAAAGAAGATTTAGAATTTTTAGATGCCCGTTTAGCCGAAGAAGAAAAGCAAAAGCCACAAGCAGAAAGAAGTGAATTTGGGTTAATAGAAAAATTGAAATTTGTACTCGAAAATAAATTTGAAAGAATTACTTATACCGAAGCCATTCAAATATTATTGGAATCATCTCACTACAAGAAAAATAAATTTAAATACGATGTGGCTTGGGGTATTGATATGCAAAGTGAACATGAAAGATATTTAGTAGAAAAGCATTTTAAAAAACCAGTAATTGTAATCAATTACCCTGCTGCAATAAAAGCATTTTATATGCGAATGAATGATGGTTGTGAAACAGGAAAAGAAACTGTTGCTGCAATGGATATTTTAGCACCAGGAATTGGAGAAATTGTGGGAGGAAGCCAAAGAGAAGAAAGATTAGAACAGTTAGAAAAAAGAATGAATGAAATGCAAATTCCTTTAGATGAAATGAGTTGGTATTTAGATACCAGAAGATTTGGTTCAGTACCACATGCAGGATTTGGATTAGGGTTTGAGCGTATGGTTCAATTTGTTACAGGCATGGGAAATATTAGAGATGTAATTCCATTTGCACGTACACCAAAAAATTGTGAATTTTAATTACGAATAAAGTTTGTAATATTCTTTGTGATTAAAGTTTAGCTATTATATTTGCAACCCCAAAAGGAAAAGGTGCGGTAGCTCAGTTGGTAGAGCAATGGACTGAAAATCCATGTGTCGCCGGTTCAAACCCGGCCCACACCACTTGAAACCTCAACATAACATGTTGAGGTTTTTTTATTCATTATTCGCACTTTTTAGTGTATGGCTATTTTAGATCTTGACAGTGCCAATCCACCTGCTGAAGTTAATAAAACAAGATGAAACTTTAAGCCTACAATTAAACCTGAAGCCCCCAATAATTCTAACACTGCAGTTAATGCTCCTGCTTTTTCAAGTCCAAAGTGTTTGAACTCACTTTTCATTTTTGTTGATGTAAAATAGAAAATAGCATAAGCCATAAACGATAGGCTTGAAATAAAAATTAGCATATTAAGTAACTGCATTACTACACTAATTTTATTGACACAGCAGCAATGAAAAGACAAAGTATCAGCAGCAACAAAGAAGGTATATGCTTTTGCCAGGGGTTACTAATTTTAAAGTGAAAATATTGTGCACATACCATAAGAAAAGCTAAAAGTAATGCCGGGATTAGTATTAATGATGGATACCAGATACCTGCAACGAGCAGTGTTGATAAAGCTATTTTAGATGCACCTATTAGGTTACGGACTACGACTCTTAATCGATATTGATTAAATTCTTTTGCGATATTATCAAAACGAAATATCCAAACATAGGCAATTGAAAAAGCAACTATAATTTGAGCAACTGTAGAGTAACTTGTCATTTGTTTTAATTTTATTTTTTTTAAAATGAATTAAGTTTCTACAAAATTATGTGCATTATTAGTCTTTCTCGTTAAGCTCAAGAATATGTTAAACAAGGTTGACAAACCGCTGTTAGGTTATGGCGTTTCTGCATTATTAGTTGTCCTTAATAAGTTCACTACTTGTTTCTTGTTTTGATGATAATTTTCGAAATAGCTCATAGTAAAAACCTAATACAAGAAAGTCTCTTCCTGATTCATCATTTATTTTATAGTCAAATTGATGCAAATAACCAACTTGTAAAATTGACGTTTTTGATGTTTTATAATTGAAGGCCAAAAACAACCTATTACGTTCAAAGTAAGGTTCTTTGTCAGTGAAAAATATTTCATTGCTTGCACTTATTTGAAACGGCTTGTATTCATTTCTTTCTTTTCCAAATGGAAATAATAAACCAAGTCTGTATCTAAACCTATTTCTGTAGCCGTTACTTGTAAACCTTAACTCAGTTCTGTATCGTTGTTCAATTTTAAGTTTACCAACTGATTGAAAAACTAAAACCTGTGGCCAAATTCTAAATTCATCAATGTTTTTTGGTAAAGCAAAATTGCCTCCTTCTTTATAAGTCTGGTAACTACCTGCACCCAATGATAATGTTATATTTTTATTTGTTTTGAAATTAATACCACCTTTAAATTCGTAATAATGAAAATTATTATAAAATTTTAATGACCTTAATTGTGCTTCGCCAAAAAAACTCCACTTCTCGTCATGGTTATATTTTAAATTAAGAATGTTCCAACTACCAAGGTCAAAAGTCTGAGCAGATAGAGGACTTGTTGAAATGCAAAATAAAAGAACATAAGCTGCTATAAATAATTTTTTTGGGATTAAGAACCTTTGTCTTGTTAACTGATGTTGTATTGTCACAATGATTTATCTTTTTTTCTTAAATTATCAATATGTTGATGATAACTTTGGTTATTGTCTTTACGCTGGTATTTAACTGCCACCCACACTTTTGGCAATACTATTGTTGGCTGTAACATTATTTTGTTTGAAGATAGGCAACTATTTCGTTGGCAGTATTTTCCCATTTCTTTCGAAGCTTTTCAATGCAATTAAAAGTAAACATAAATATTTTCCCGTCAACAAGGGTTAAGAAAAAATAATTAAAAACTTTGTGGTTAATAGCCTATGTCACTAATTTAAAATATGCTACTTTTCTTCCTTTGATTGTTTTTATACCATCATCGAGTAAGGATATATCTTGTCTATTCTTTTTTAGTTGTTGAATTTGAAAGTCTTTGAACGAAGGCAACTGACTTTCCGCTGCAGTATGCTGTGTCATATCAGCAATAAGATTTACAGGACGAGACACTCTTCTTCTTCTCTTGTGTATTTCTCCCAAAGTTCCACCTTGGTGCATTGGGTCGAAATCAACTCCTGAATGATTTTGTGTTTCTCGTCTTCGGTAAAATATTTACCTGCTTTTTGAATGATTTTTTTGTCCATGTTTTACACTTTTTAGTGTAAACCTATTTCAGGACAAGACATTTTAGATATTTCTAGTTTTTTAAGAAATTATTATTCAGTTTTATTCTTTTTTTGCTTTATTAATCCTTTAATTTAAAATTTCCTCTTTTTCTGGATATTATTTTTTCTATCTCTACTGCAAAAAACACCAACGAAGAAGCTGCACCAACTAAAATAAATTCATTCAGGGTTAATGTTTCTGTTTTAAAAATGGGTTGAAGAAATGGAATATAGGTAATGGCAAGCTGCAGCAGCAAGGCTAATAGAACAGCCCCAATAAGCGGCTTGTTGGAGAATATCCCTATGCTAAACAACGATTGACGTTCGGAACGGATAGCCATTACGTGCCCAAGTTGGCTCAGGCATAAAACATTAAAAACAATTGTTTGCCAATGCAACCCATGATTAATAGCCCATCCTTGCAGCGACAAAGCAATACCTGCCATAAACATACCCACCCATATCATGTGTAATCCCCTGCCATTGGCAAAAACACTTTGTTGTGGTGGTCGTGGTGACCTGGTCATAATATCTTTTTCTGCTTTTTCATATGACAATGCAATAGCCGGTAAACCATCAGAAACTAGATTTATCCATAAAATATGTATTGGCAATAATGCAACAGGTAAGCCAATGATTGGCCCCAGCAACAATGTCCATAACTCGCCGGAGTTTGTAGTCATCATATACTTAATGAACTTAAGGATGTTGTCATAAATTCTTCTCCCTTCCCTTACTGCTTTTACAATAGTTGAAAAATTATCATCAAGCAAAATCATATGTGCAGCTTCTTTTGATACATCTGTTCCCGTAATGCCCATTGCAATGCCAATGTTTGCTCTTTTTAAGGAAGGGGCATCGTTCACACCATCTCCAGTCATAGCTACATAATGTCCTTTCAGTTGTAGCGTTTTTACAATCAGTAGTTTTTGTTCAGGGGACACACGAGCATATACTTTTATCTTTTCTGCTTTGTTTAAAAACGCATCATCATCTAATGCTGAAAGCTCCTGACCTGTTATAACCAAATCTTTTTCACTGTTTATAATACCTATCCTTTGAGCAATAGCTTTCGCAGTAAGCGGATGGTCGCCAGTAATCATAACTGGTACAATACCGGCTTTTTTACATTGTGCCACTGCATCAGCAACTTCTTCTCGTGGTGGATCTATAATACTCACCAAACCTAAAAACTGTAATCCTGATTCATGGATTTCACTGTCAGGGGTTTCGGGCAACTCATCCCAGTAACGATAAGCAAAACCCAATACCCGTTGTCCTTTACCGGCCATGTTATCTACTTCTTTTTGTAATATAGGTACATTAACATTTAAACATCTATGCAGTATAATATCGGGGGCTCCTTTGGTAAAGGAAATGATTTTATTTTCATGCTCATGAAAAGTCGTCATCAGTTTCCTGCCGGAATCAAAAGCAATTTCAGCCACCCGTTTCCATGTATCAGGTTGTATATTTTGTTCTCTTGCCACTTCCATCAAAGCAATTTCTGTACTGTCACCTTTTAAATTTTTCTCACTGTCTTCAACAGCATTATTGTTTAATGCAAGTGCATGCAGCAATAAATTAACCTCTCCTTCTTGTCTGATGGTTGATAACTTATTTCGCTCACAAAGGTGGTTGTTTACAAAAACCTCTTCCATATACATTTTGTTTTTGGTTAAGGTGCCTGTTTTATCTGTGCAGATAAATGTAACAGAGCCTAAGGTTTCAACTGCCGGTAATTTTCTAATTAGGCTGTTGAATCTTATCATTCTTCTTGCTGCCAATGCCAGTGAGATAGTGATAACGGCAGGTAAAGCTTCGGGTATTGCCGCAACGGCAAGTGAAATGCTGGTGAGTACCATCTTGGTAACATCCTCACCCCTTAACCAACCAGCAATAAAAAACAGGATGCATAAAAAAAGTACCATTAATGATAGCTTTTTTCCAAACGATGCCATCCGTTGCTGCAATGGTGTAAGTGTTTCATCTTCCTGCAACATTTTGGCAATTCGTCCTAACTCCGTTTGCATGCCTGTAGCAATTATTACACCTGTACCTCTTCCATAAGTTACAAAAGTACCCTTGAATGCAAGGTTCTTTTTATCTCCGATTGACAAATCATCAGCCTCCAGTGTCTCAATAGTTTTATCAACGGCATGCGATTCGCCGGTTAATGCGGCTTCCTCAATTTTTAAATTTTTTGATTCAATAATCCGCAGGTCTGCCGGTACAGCATTACCTGCTTCTAATAATACAACATCACCAGGCACCAATGCAGTAGCAGGCAGGTCTGTAATATTCCCATCACGCAGTACTCTGGCTTGTGTAATAGCCATTTGTTTTAAAGCCTGCATTGCTTTTTCTGCACGGTATTCCTGAAAGAAACCCAGGAAGGCATTTAATAAAACGATGATGAGTATAACAATACTATCTGTAAAGTCTCCAACAATTCCTGCTATGATAGCGGCGGCCAGCAAAATTAAAATCATCACATCTTTAAACTGTGCCAGCAGCATTAAGGCTATGCTTTTCTTTTTACTTTCCTGCAATTCGTTAGGGCCTGTTTGCAAAAGCTTTTGCTCGGCTGCTAGGGAGCTTAAACCATGTTGGTTGCTACCCAGCAATTCAAAAGTTTCAGGTATGCTTAATTTGTGCCAGTTCATATTTAAAGTATTTATTGCAGTATTAAGTATTCAAGAATTAGTTTGAATAATTAACAGGTGTTGTGTTCGCAAGGTTATCGTTAACAGGGCATCTTTCTTTATCCGAAATCCCCAATAATTTTTCGGGGTTAATATCGCCAGTAATATTTATTTCAAGACTCTTAGTAGAGATACCCATTTCTTTAGCAATCAGGTTAACTACTACATTCAAACACCCGGCATACCCAGCAAGAATATATTCAACAGGTGTTGGTGCAGAACCTTTACCACCAAAATTTTCCGGTTCATCCACCTCTACACTGAACTGTCGAACCTTACCCTCAAATCTAGTAGGGTTTATACTTGTTCCATTAATTGAAAGAATTAAATCTTCCATGACTATTTGGTTTTTAGCTTTAAATTTAAATTGTGTCCGTTGTTTATTTGCTCAATACATTATTTTTCCACATCATAGTCGCTCATTACCTAATTTTTTTAGATTATTGCATACTAAAACAGAAACATGATGTCCTGCAAATGCTAATTTCCGTGCATAAACAGAGCCAATAATACCTGCACAAAAAATTAATATTTTTTTATTTCCATGTTAAAGGTAATTTGAGATTGACTATTTAAGCTTCAGCGTTTGAAAATTTAATTTCAGATTTTATCATTTTAGAAAAAAAATTGAGTTCTTCTTTTGTTTCCTTAGAAGTATTTACTAAGTGGTCAAGCCCCATCCACAATAAGAACCAACCCGCAGGTTCAAACAATACAATTACTAAATGTGCAGGATATTTTTCTGGCTTAATAAAAGACATATAGCTTGCTACAATCATTGTAATGGTTCCAACTAAAGCTAATAGTACCCCTCTTTTTCTTACTTTTCTTACATTGGCTACCAATTGTATGTGCATAGTTTTAAAATAGGAATATAGTCTTTCAATAATCACTTTTTCTTCCTCATCATTTCTCCTGTTTGCAGGTAAAAGGAGTGTTACCAATATTTTAGTCTCGGGTTTATTTTTAGATATATTTTTAGCTTGTGTGATAAAGTCATCTGACAGTGTTCTTTCAGCATAAGCACTTGGGTCAAAGTCAGAGAATATATAATCGTAAGAGCTTAGGAGTATATTTATCTTAGCAAGTTGCGGAATTGAATGTTTTGAAAGAGTATTTATATTTTCTGTCGTGTTATACATCGAGTGTTTTTATTTGTTTTTTGCTTTCTGTTAACAGACATGAAAATAATTATGTGTTTAGTTTGTAGTATTATAATAAAGTAATACTATACTTTATAAAATAAGCAGAAATAAAAAACCTTACAATCCTTACGGGTACAACAATTTTTAAGAATGTGGTTGGCGAAAATTTAAAATATCCTGCAATAAAACTCACCATAGCAAATGGCAGTGGCGTAGTTGCGGCAAGTATAATAATTACCCATCCGTATTTTAAAAACAAGTCTCCATATTTTTTAAATTTTTTCTGAAATATTATCATTCTTGCATTTTTTGCAGCATTCAAATACCTGCCCACTGAAAAAGCAATAAATCCGCATAGAGAAGATATAATGCCTAAAATAAGTACGATTATGATGTATTCATTCCATCCTTTAGATTGGTAAATCATCATAAACAATTCTGCCGGAAAAATTCCTATTAATATTTCACTTAGGAAAAAAGAAAAGCCTGTAAGAATATAATTACCAGACAGCTTTTGAGCAATGTCATTAAAATATCCGCCTGCATATTTACTGATTAGGATATTAATAATAACTACCAGCAATAATGCAATGATTGTCCAAAATATTTTTTTGATAACATACTTTTTTAAGAAATGCTGTTCCGTATTAACAGCATTATTGCCTTCTGTCTTTTCAAGTTGCATGGCTTGATGTTTTAATTATATAACTTATTAAACACCAGCAAAGGCACTTTTGCATTAAAAGAATATTCAGCAGATTTACTTGAAAGAAAGATTTTTTCAAACCAACTCCTGTTTTGCTCTGTAAACATTATCATCATTGAAGGCTTCCTCTTTTTGATGGCCGTTTCAATATCAGTAATTAAGGATTCATTGGGGTCTCGGTTGGTTATATTAAAACTGATATGGTAAGCAGCAATTTTTTTAACAGCCACTTCAATAGCTTTTAATTGGTCGCTGTTTTCTAATACTGATGTAAGATGCAATAATTCTATTGTTGCTTTTAATGGTTTGGCAAAATCCACTACTTTTATAATCTCTTTTTTAAAATGAGCAAGGTCTGATGCGTACAGAATGCTGGTAATGGGAGCGGTTTTATATTTATACGGTACAGCAATTACAGGAATTGCTGAATGATTGATAAGATTTCCTGTATTGGTGCCTAAAATCCTTTCCAATTTGCCGGCACCTTTTGTACTGATGCAAATAAAATCGAACTTATTTCTTTCGGCATAATCCATTATACAACTTTGAGGTAAAACAGATTGTTTAACGACACATTTTATTTTAACTGCTGTTGTATGCAAGCCTTTGTAAATTTTTTCAACAAACAAATCAAGCTTTTGCTGAATTATTTTTGTTTGCTCTTTTTCATATTCTTCGATCCTTGTAAAGTTCCATGCGATAGGTGTTAAGGTATGGTAAGCATGAAAAAAAGTAAGGCTGCATTTAGTTTGAACCGCCAATTGTATGGCAAAGAATAAACCTGCTTTGGATTTATCAGAAAAATCGGTGGTGACAAGAATCTTTTTCATAATTGTATTTTTATCTTGCAAGTTACGTTTACTAATCGTAATGGTTTTTAATATGTGTAAACGTAACAACTCACTTCAAGTACTGTCTTGTCCTAAAATAGGTTTACACTAAAAAGTGTAAACCTATTTTAGGACAAGACACTCTTTTGCAAGGTTGGCTTCTGTGCGGTGGGTTTTGTGTGCCTTGCAAATGTGCTGCAATGTGCGGTGGGCTATTAGGGTTTTCGCTTTGAATGTCTTGGAACTTGAGGGCGAACGGAATTTTCAAATAGGGTTGCGTACAACGGTAGGTATTGC
>JANLVQ010000106.1:0-14818 GCA_031364085.1 Chitinophagaceae bacterium | reverse complement strand
CTTGTTGCAGTACCACCATCTAGCGACAACTGTCTATTATTAAAAGCTCCATCAATATTAACACCTGCTTTTAACCAATCGTTAGCTTGTGTATTTACATTTAAACGCATATTATAACGTTTAAACCCTGTTTTAACCATGATACCTTCTTCATTCAAATAACCCAATGAAAGTAAGTAATCTGATTTATCGCCAGCACCAGCAACTGATGCGTTGATGTTTTGACGATTAGCTACTCTGAATAATGCTTTTTCCCATGAATCTTCCCAAAGTAATCGAGCATTTGGATTAATTTTTCCTGTTGTTGGACTAACCAAAGTATTTCCAGGAACATTGTAAGCATTATATACTAAACCATTTGGTCCAGTTAATTCGTTAGATGCTTGAACACCAGCAGCAGCAAATGACATTTGTTGAGAACCATAAACGTATGCATTTCTACTAGCTTCCCACATCGTTTCATAATAATCTTTCGAACCTAATCTATCGTATTCAGGAATTCCACGACTGATATAACCTTGAGTTGCACGAACATTGATCTGAGCTTTTCCTTTTTTACCTCTTTTGGTAGTAATCATAATTACACCATTAGAACCACGAGCACCAAATAAAGCTGTAGATGCAGCATCTTTTAATACTGTTACAGTTTCAATATCAGCAGGGTCTAAAGATGAAATAGAACCATCATAAACTACACCATTCAGTACATACAATGGGTCTTGAGAACCATAAAGTGATCCAATACCTCTAATTCTAATAGTAGCATTTGAACCTGGAGCACCACCACCATTTGTAGCAGATAAACCTGGAACTAAACCTTCTAAGGTTTTAGTAAATGAAGCCACTTGCTGACGTTCCATTTGTTTGGCAGTTACAGTGCCCTCAGAACCAGTAAAAGATGATTTTTTAATAGAACCATAAGGAACTTTTACAACAACTTCTTCTAAGTCGGCACCTGCAGCACCAGTCATTCTTATCGAAATTGCACCAGATTTTGGAATAGTAACACTTGCTTGTGTAGCTAAGCCAATTCCACTAATGTTTAATGATTTAACACTTGCAGGCATAGTTAAAGTAAAACTACCATCTGCACTTGTACTTGTACCATAGTTTGCCCCATTGGCTTTTACTGTAGCTCCTGCTACAGCAGCTCCTTTTTCGTCAGTAACCTTACCTGTTACAGTTTGGTTTTGTGCCCATACTTGAGCAACTGTGAAAAAGAAAAACATGATTAATGTTACGATTTTTCTCATATCTCTTTTTTAGTTTAAAATTTTTGTTTGCAATGATAAGACAAATTATTTTAACTTATTGTTGCATTTTCAAGATTTCTTTTAAATAATTTTTAAATGTAAAAATTACACAAAGTATTTATTACTTAGTTTTTTATGAAGCAAAAGTTTGATTATATAATATGTGGTTCGGGTGCAGCAGGCTTAAGTTTGTTGTATAACTTGTTGTGCAATGATGTTTTACAACACAAAAGCATATTAATAATTGATGAAACCGTCAAAAGCTCAAATGATAGAACTTGGTGTTTTTGGGAAGATGAAGAAACCCTTTTTGAACCTTTGGTTTTTACTAAATGGGATAAAATTGGAATTGGCAACAGCCAAGGAATAACTTTTTACAACATTTTTCCCTTCCAATATAAAATGATTAAGGGTTTAGATTTTTATGAGTTGATTCTCAACTTCAGTAAACAGTTTTCAAATGTTCAGTTTAAACAAGAAAAAGTAAAACAATTGTATAGTGAAAATGGAATGGCAATTGTTGAAACTGAAATATCAACTTATACCGCAGCGTATGTTTTTAACTCAATAATATTTAATAAAGAAAAACTACAAACAACAAATAGTTTATTACAACATTTTAAAGGAATTGAAATTGAAACAGCAGTTGATTGCTTTGATGCAGCAAAAGCAACTTTCATGGATTTTAATGTTACACAGCAACATGGTCATAGTTTTATGTATGTGCTGCCCTCAAATTCAAAAAAAGCATTAATAGAGTTTACTGTGTTTTCAAAAAATGTTTTATCGGAAATAGAGTATGATAAATGTTTACAAGAATATTTAAAAAATAATTTAAAAATACAGAACTATGCAATTTTACACAAAGAGTTGGGGGTAATACCTATGACAGATGTTGTATTTGCAACTCATGATAAAAACATTATTTATATAGGCACTGCTGCAGGTTGGGTAAAAGCCAGTAGTGGTTTTGCTTTCAGCAATATTCAAAAAAGAACAAAACAAATGGTTGCTTTACTTGCAGCAAATAAAAAACCAATTTTAAAACGCACTTTATCAGATAAAAAGTTTCATTTGTACGATAGAGTTTTGTTAGAAGTGCTTACTAAAAACAAATTATCAGCAGCAGCAATTTTTACCAGTATTTTCAAAAAAAATCCTTCAGAAAGAATTCTTCGTTTTCTAAATAATGAAACCAATATTTGGGAAGATTTAAAAATTATGAGTTCGGTGCCTACCAGATTTTTTTTACCTATAGCATTAAAGAAAATTATTCAAAACTTATTTACAAAAAGTTAAATCTTCATTATTATTTTACTAATCTTAATTTTTTAAACTGCAAGTTTATCTTTGTCATCTATGCAATCTTTTTCGAATCAGCAATTATTACAAGTAGCTCAACAATTTGGTACTCCAGTTTTTGTTTATGATGCTAATAAAATTACAGAGCAATATCAAAAATTAAAATCAGCATTTCACAAATCCAATACCAAGTTTTTTTATGCTTGTAAAGCATTAACCAATATTCATATTTTACAACATATCAAATCTATAGGTTGCAATATTGATTGTAGTAGTATTAATGAAGTGAAGTTGGCTATATATGCAGGATTCGAAAGCAACAATATTCTATACACCAGCAATGGCATTCACTTTAGCGAAATTGAAGAAGCGATTAGCTTAGGCGTTAACATTACTATTGATAGCATTTCGAACTTAAAAAAATTTGCAACTACATATGAAAATAATTATCCTGTAAGTATTAGAATTCGACCCGATATTATGGGTGGTGGAAATATTAATATTTCTACTGGTCATGATAACAGCAAGTTTGGCATTCCTGTAACTCGATTACATGATATTTTACACATCATGAAAGAATATCCTTTAGATGTTACAGGTTTACACATACATACTGGCAGCGATATTGAAGATATAAATGTATTTATACAAGGCATTGAAGTGTTGTTTGAAATATTACATCATTTTCCCAACCTTAAATTTTTAGATTTAGGTAGTGGATTTAAAGTAAAATATAAAGAAGATGATAAAGCCACCGATATAGAATTATTGGCTAAAAAAATATATGAAGATTTCGATAACCATCCTGCAGCAAAAGATGTAGAAATTTGGTTCGAACCAGGAAAATTCTTAGTAAGCGAATGTGGTTATTTATTAACTACTGTAAATGTGATGAAACAAAATAATGAAGCCAATTTTGTTGGTGTTGATACAGGGTTTAATCACCTCATCAGACCTATGTTTTACGGTGCTTATCATCAAATTAAAAATCTTTCAAACCCCAACGGAGAAAAGGAAATGTATACAGTTGTAGGCAACCTTTGTGAAACAGACACTTTTGCAACTGATAGAGCAATAGAAACCACAACAGAAGATGATGTATTGTGTTTTTACAATGCTGGTGCTTATGGTTTTGAAATGAGTAGCAATTTTAATAGCAGATGTAAACCTGCTGAAGTTTTATTTAAAAACAATGAATTTACTTTGATTAGAAGAAGAGATACATTCGATGACTTGATAAAAAATCAAATTAATTTATCAACTGCACAAAAGTTATGATAACCATAAAAAATATAAAAAAATCGTTTGGAGAAAAAATCATTTTAAATGATATTTCTACAACTTTTTTTGATGGAAAATGCAACCTCATTATTGGCACCAGTGGAAGTGGAAAAACGGTATTAACAAAATGTATGGTGGGTTTATATCCACCAGATTCTGGTGAAGTTTTTTATGAGGATAATGACATGATTCAAATGGTTACAGCAGAAAAAAAAATACTCCGTCAGCAAATTGGCATGTTATTTCAAGGTTCTGCTTTGTTTGATAGTATGACTGTTGAAGATAATATTAAATTTTCTTTAGATATGTTTACCAATTGGACTTTTAAAGAAAAATTACGCAGGGTAAACGAAGTTTTAGCTAGAGTAAATTTGCAAGGCACAAATAAAAAATTTCCTGCTGAATTAAGTGGAGGAATGAAAAAAAGAGTAGGCATAGCCAGAGCCATTGTGCTCAACCCAAAATATTTGTTTTGTGATGAACCCAATAGTGGTTTAGACCCACAAACCTCTATGGTGATTGATAAATTAATTAAAGAAATTACTGTTGAATATAATATAACTACCATTGTGGTTACTCATGACATGAATAGTGTAATGGAAATTGGCGATAATATTATTTACTTACACCAAGGGCAAAAAGAATGGGAAGGCAATAACAAAGAAATTATTTTTAGTAGCAATAAATTACTTAATGATTTCATTTTTGCATCAGAATTTTTACAAGATGCTAAAGAATTAAGAATGATGGAAGCCAATAAAGGAATTAGGAATTAGCGATTGGGCATGGGTTGATTGGATGATTGGTTGATTCGTTTCTAGTTACTAGTTTCTGGTTACTAGTTTCTGGTTTTTATATTTTAGTTTTTAAAGTTTTTTATACTCATAGGTTTTTGAATTTTGACTTTTTAATTTTTACTTTTAACACATGAAGTTTCACATTTTTTTACTTTTATTCATTCTTCCTTCAATAGCTTTTCTTCAGCCTTCAAAAGATACTTCTGCACCTTATTTTAAAAATCATTCTTATCCCAACATCAAATTATTGCTTACCGATAGTGTAACAGTTTATACAAAAGCCGATATTCCAAAAGATAAAACTATTGCTTTTATTTTCTATTCTCCCGATTGTGAACATTGTCAGCATACAGCTAAAGAGCTCATCACAAAAATAGATAGTCTTCAAAATATTCTCATGATTTGGTGCGGAGCAAGCTATTTACCATTAGCCGATACCAAAGCTTTTTACGAAAAATATCAACTCAATCAATTTCCCAACATTATTATGGGTAAAGAAATGGCTTATTACATGCCGATTTTTTATAGAATAGAAATTACACCTTATGCAGCCATTTATAAAAATGGATTTTTTTATACTGAGATTAGAAATGGTTTTACTGCAAAAGATTTAATAGATATCAGTAATAATAATTACATCATTCCTAACTTATCCAACAGAACCATCCCTCGAGAAAAAAAACAATAAAAAAGGAAAAAACAAATAGGCATTACAAATTGCTTTTACCTTTGCTGCATAGAATTTTTAAATTAAATAATATTTTATGAAAATTACAGTTGTTGGAGTGGGTGCTGTAGGTGCCACTTGTGCAGATAATATTGCACGTAAAGAATTAGCCACAGAATTAGTAATGTTAGATATTAAAGAAGGCATTGCAGAAGGTAAAGCACAAGACTTAATGCAAACTGCAGCATTATTAGGTTTCGATACAAAAATTACTGGTAGCACAAACGATTATACCAAAACTGCTAATAGCGATGTAGTGGTTATTACGTCTGGTTTACCAAGGAAACCTGGTATGACAAGAGAGGAACTTATTGGCGTTAATGCAGGTATTGTAAAAGGTGTTTGTGAAAATATTTTAAAGCATTCTCCAAACACTATTATTGTGGTAATTAGTAATCCAATGGATACTATGACCTACTTGGCTTTACAATCAACAGGCTTACCAAAAAATAAAATTATTGGTATGGGTGGTGCTTTAGATAGTGCACGTTTTAAATATCAATTATCAACAACTTTAGGTTGCAGCCCAAGAGATTTAAATGCTGCTGTAATTGGAGGCCATGGCGATACTACAATGATTCCTTTAATTCGTTTTGCAACTTGGAACAGTATTCCAGTTTCATCATTATTAAGTGGTGAACAACAAAAACAAATTGTTGCAGATACAATGGTTGGTGGTGCTACACTTACTAAACTTATTGGAACTTCTGCTTGGTATGCACCAGGTGCTGCAGGAGCAGCAGTTGTAGAAAGTATTGTTAGAGATCAAAAGAAACAAATTACTTGTTGCGTTGCACTTGATGGTGAATACGGACAAAAAGATATTTGCTTAGGTGTACCAGTAGTTATTGGTAGAAACGGTTGGGAAAAAATTGTAAACTTTAATTTGAATGAAGAAGAACAAGCTTTATTTAATAAATCTGCAGATGCTGTTAGAAGCATGAATGATGTGTTGAAAACTTTATAAAAATGTGGTGTGCTGTGAGCTTTGACAACTTTTAAAAGTTGTCAAAGCTCTGATTTCTTTATTAAGGCCTACACAATTGTTGTAGGCTTTTTTATTCTCTTTACTTTCGCAGCTTATGACAAATAATACATCGTATGCAGAGGGAAGGGTTTTAATGATAAATAAACCCATGCATTGGACCAGCTTTGATGTTGTAAAAAAAATTAGAGGTTTAATTAAAATAAAAAAAATTGGTCATGCCGGAACCCTCGATCCTCTTGCAACTGGTTTATTAATTATTTGTACCGGTAAGTTTACTAAAAAGATAAATGAATATATGGGTATGCCAAAAGAATACACTGGCACCATAACACTTGGAGCAACAACCCCAACCTTTGATTTAGAAAGTGAACCAGAAAACAAAAAAGAAATTAGTCATTTAACCTCAGAACAAATTCAAGAAGCAACAAAACAATTTACTGGAGCCATTTTACAAATGCCTCCACAACATTCTGCTATAAAAAAAGATGGAGTAAGATTATATGAAATGGCAAGAAAAGGAATTCATGTAAAAGTTGAACCCAGACCAGTTACCATTCATGAATTTGAAATCAATAAAATTGATACTGCTATTGTTCACTTTAGAGTAGTGTGCAGCACAGGAACTTATATTAGAAGTTTAGCTAACGATTTTGGTGAAACCCTTGGTGTTGGTGGTTATTTAAGCAGTTTATGCAGAACTAAAATTGGCAATTTTAATGTTTTAGATGCACAAAGTATTGAAGAATTTGAAATGGAATTGAAGTCTCTTACAACAAATGAGATAGAATAATTCCTGTAGCTACAGATGCGTTTAAAGATTCTGCTTCTCCAACTTTTTTAATACTCATTGCATGTTGTATAAAGGGTAAAATATTTTGCCGAATTCCTTTCGATTCATTACCAATTACAATAACTCCTTTATCTATCTTGCCAATTTCTTTTATATTTTTTCCATTTAATAAAGCACCATAAACAGGTAATTTATTTTTTACAAACCAAGTGGGCATATCAACTTCATCAACCTCAACTCTAATAAAACTGCCCATTGTACTTTGTATTACTTTGGGGTTATATAGCTCAACACAATCATCACTACAAATTATTTTGTTTACACCAAACCAATCAGCAATTCTTATAATTGTTCCCAAATTTCCTGGGTCTTGAATGCCATCTAATGCAATAATGATATTGCTTTCAGCATTTAGTTTCATGGTTGGTTTTTTAACAACTGCTAAAACTTGGTTGGCAGTTTGCAAATGCGAAATTTTTTGTAACTCAGCTTCACTTACTTCAACAACATCATGTAATAATGTATTTTCTGCAATCCAATTTACAGTTGCATAGATTTTTTTTACAACATAATTACTTTTTAAAAGTTCAGCAACAATTTTTTTACCTTCAACAATAAATAAACCTTCTAGTTCTCTTTGTTTTTTATGGCTTAAAGTTTGAATATATTTACTTTCGCTACGGCTTAACATATTATGCAATTTAATACTATCAGAAAGGCAAAAGTATATTTTCTATTCTTCGTAATAACTTTAATTAGTTCTTGCATCAGTGTAAAAAATTATCAACCCAACAAACCTTTTGTATTTAATAATAAAATAATCATTAGTAATAATATTAAAAAAGATCATAAAAAGCAACTCATAAACGAGTTAAACAACTATTGGGATGATAGCATGCAAGTAAAAAAAATAGTTAAACTCGGCGTATTTAGCATTATTAAAAATCCACCTGTTTACGAAAGCAATAATTTTAATCGTTCTATCAATTTCATGGATAACTATTTAAAATCTCGAGGGTTTTATTATGCCTCATATACAAAAGATACCACTTGGCAAATTAAAGGAGATCAATATAGAGTTTCACCAATTGTTACCATTGATTTAGGTAAAAATATTAGTATAGATTCTGTTGCTGTAGATTTAATAGATAGCAGTTTGCAAAAATTAGCCATAGAAAACTTCGATAAAACTTTATTAAAAAAAGGTACTCCCTATACCAAGCAAATTATTAGTAACGAGTTAGAAAGATATACTGCCTTATTTAAACGTAATGGATATTATAATTTTAATAAAGATGATATTTATGCTTTGGTAGATACCACAGATTCTCGTTTTTTAACTTTAACCATCGACCCATTTGAGTTAGCAAAATTATTAGACGATTATAATAAAAATAAAAAAGAAAATCCCAAATGGGATATAACAATTAAACAACAACAAGATAGTGCTGGCAAGGGTTCTAAGAAATATTATATTGGACAAACTTATTATTACCCTCAGGCTGGTAGTTTCGATTTAACAGATTCTATCATTAATCAGCCTTGGCTGCATCAACATAAAATTGGGAATTATACTTTAAATTTCGATTACGAAAACATAAAATTAGCTCCTCTTAAAGAACATACTTATTTAAAATATGGTGAGCCTTATAACCAAAATTTATATTTTAAAACGCTAAATGCTTTAAGCAAATTGGGGCCTTGGAAGCAAATTGATGCTAAGTTTATTGAAAGAGATTACGATACTTTGGATTTACATATTTCCATGATTCCTGAAAAGAAAAAAGGACTAGAAATTATAACGGAAATGAGTAAAAATTCTGGCGATTTAACTGCAGGGAACTTAGTAGGTATTTCTGTAGGGGCAACTTATAGAGATAGAAATGTTTGGAAACAAGCCATACAATCATTTACTTCGGCCCGTATTGGTTTGGAGTTTAACCCTAACGACAGCACAAAAGCTTTACAAACTTTTTATACCACTTTTGGACATACTTATAGTTTTCCAAGAATTATTGGCAACAAACCAATTAAAAGTTTGGCAGCTTTATTTCCATTCAAAAAAATTAGAAATAGCATTTTAGATATTTTAAATGTTGAAGATAGAAGAACACTGTTTTCGTTAAATGTATCATACTCTGATAGGTTCGATTTGTTTAAACTAAAATCTTTTACTGGAAGTTTTGGTTATGAATTTAAAGAATTGGATAATGTATGGAGTTACAGACCCTTTAATGTTGAGCTATACTCATTAGAAAAATTAAAGGGCTTGGATGATTTAATAAAAAACAATCCCTTTTTGGTATTATCATTTAATACAGGTAATGTAATTGGGCAAAGTTTTTCTTTTACAAAAACTAAAATAGATGCAAAAAATCCTAATAAATCTTTTTTGTTTAGAGTGGGTATTGAAGAGTCTGGTTTAGTAGCAGGCATGTTTAAAACATTTGAGAATACGGTATATAGATATGTGAAATTAGAAGTAGAATATAGAAAAAGTATTAAGCAAGAAAAAACCGAATTAGCATATAAACTTTTTGGTGGCTTAGGCATTAATTATAGCAGTAGCAATGAAATAGGAAACATATTGCCATTCTTTAAACAATTTTTTGCTGGTGGCCCAAACAGCATGAGGGCTTGGGGTTTAAGACAACTAGGTCAAGGTTCTTCTTTATTATATGATACCAGCAAATCTTCATTTAAAGATAGATTTGGCGATGTACGTGTAGAAGGAAATTTTGAATATCGTTTTGTATTATATAATGGAAACTTCTTAAAAGTAGGTAGTGCTTTATTTGCAGATATTGGAAATGTTTGGAATTTGAAAAAAGATATTAATAACCCTAACGGTGAATTTACTTTTAAGAATTTTTTAAAAGATATTGCTATAGATATGGGTACAGGCTTAAGGTTAGATTTTGGTGGTTATTTTTTATTAAGACTTGATGTTGCCTATAAAATAAAAGACCCAGGCCGTCAATATAATAATGGCTGGGTCGATTTAAGTAATGCTGCTTTAAAAGAGAGCAGAATGAATGGTGTTGAAGTAAGAAATGTGGCTTTTCAATTGGGTATTGGCCTGCCTTTTTAATTCAAAAAATTATCTATTCATACTTGCTAAAAACTCTTCATTATTTTTAGTACCTCGCATTCGTTTTAATAATTCATTCATCGCTTCTTCGGTATTCATATCATTTATAAAGAGACGTAAAATATTCATTCTTTGTAACACTTCTTTATCTAACAATAAATCATCTCTTCTTGTAGATGAAGCAACTAAATCAATAGCAGGATAAATTCTTTTGTTAGCTAATTTTCTATCAAGTTGAAGCTCCATATTACCTGTACCTTTAAACTCTTCAAAAATTACTTCATCCATTTTACTACCAGTATCAATTAAAGCGGTTGCTAAAATGGTTAAACTACCACCAAATTCTATTTTACGAGCAGCACCAAAAAATTGTTTTGGTTTTTGCATAGCATTTGCTTCAACACCACCACTTAATACTTTACCACTCGATGGGGCAACAGTATTATGTGCACGAGCTAAACGAGTAATACTATCTAATAAAATCACCACATCATGCCCACACTCTACTAAACGTTTAGCCTTTTGTAAAGCTATAGTGCTTACCTTAACATGTTTCTCAGCTGGTTCATCGAAAGTGCTGGCTAAAACTTCAGCATTAACACTTCTTTCCATATCTGTAACTTCCTCTGGTCTTTCATCAATCAACACAACCATCAAATAACATTCAGGATGGTTTGCTGCAATGGCATTGGCAACTTCTTTTAACAACATGGTTTTACCCACTTTGGGTTGAGCAACTATTAAACCCCTTTGGCCTTTACCAATAGGCGTAAATAAATCCATAATTCTTGTACTGTAATTATTTGCAGTAGTAAATAAGTTTAGTTTTTCGAAAGGGAATAATGGAGTTAAATAATCAAAAGGTACTCTATCTCTTACTTCATCTGGTTTTTTACCATTAATGTAATCAACTTTCAATAAAGCAAAATATTTTTCTCCTTCTTTTGGAGGTCTAACAGAACCTGCAACAGTATCGCCTGTTTTTAATCCAAATAATTTTATTTGAGATGGAGAAACATAAATATCATCGGGTGAGCTTAAATAATTGTAATCGGATGAACGTAAAAATCCATAACCATCTGGCATCATTTCTAAAACACCTTCACTATTAATTACACCTTCGAACTCAATATTAAAAGCAGGTGGGCGTTGAACTTGTTTTTGTGGTGCAGGTGGTGGAGTGTTTGTATTAGGTAAAGATTCTTTATTGATGTCTTCTGTTGCAGCTAAAAGTGAAGCAGCTAAATTGTTAATATTTTCATCAACTTCTACTTTTTCATTTTCCGCTTCCTCAACTTCTTTTTTTACTACTATTTTTTGAGAGGGCTTTGTAATTTTCGGTTTTCGCTTTTTCTCCACATCATTTTCTTTATCATCACTTTCGTCATCTTTACTACTCATCACTTCAGCTTCTTCATTAATATTTGAAGTTGAAGTTTTAATAGTAACCATTTTTTTAGTTCTTTTTTTCTTGTTGGGATCCTCTTTTTCGGAAGATGCAATTGCTTGCTTGTCTAAAATTTTATAAATTAAATCTTGTTTTTCAAGGCCTTTAATTCCTTTAATGTGTAATTGTTCTGCTATGTCCAATAACTCAGGCATCAGCATGTCATTTAGTTGTAAAATATCGTACATAAAAAATTTTTGAAAATCTAATAAAGTAAAACGGGCTAAACTTTGTTTTGTGTTGAAACTAGAAATGGAAACCGATTCTCTGTAGGGAAACTCTGAAGCTAATCAGTTCTTTATAATGCAATATTAAAATAGTTTTATTTAAAAAAAGATTTTTTTTATTTTTTTTTATCAAATTCATATTAAAAAAATGTTACTAATGCCCCAAAACAAGCTAAAAAAGTAAAAAGTAATTTGTGAATACTAAATTTGCTCTACCTAATTATGAATAATCATCTCTTACACAACGAATCGGTAGTATCCAATAGAAAAAAAATTATTGTTTTAGGAAGTGGGCCCAACAGAATTGGTCAAGGTATTGAGTTTGATTATTGCTGTGTGCATGGCATTTTAGCTATTAAAGAATCGGATTTTGAAGCCATCATGATTAACTGTAATCCAGAAACTGTAAGTACAGATTTTGATATTGCAGATAAATTATACTTTGAACCAGTGTATTGGGAACATTTATGGGAAATTATTGAATTAGAAAAACCCTATGGTGTTATTGTTCAATTAGGAGGACAAACAGCTTTAAAACTTTCTCGTAAACTGCATCAAAAAGGAATCAATATTATTGGAACCTCATTCGATAATATGGATATTGCAGAAGATAGAGGTCGTTTTAGTGATTTATTAAAGGAACTGGATATTCCTTATCCAAACTATGGAACTGCATTAACTGCTGATGATGCTATTGAAGTAGCCAAGCAAGTTGGATTTCCTGTTTTAGTTCGTCCAAGTTATGTTTTAGGCGGTCAAAGAATGAGAATTGTTATTAATGATGAAGAGTTAGAAGCTGCTGTTGTAAGTTTATTAAAACATTTACCTGATAATAAAATTTTAATTGATCATTTTTTAGATAGATGTCAGGAAGCAGAAATTGATGCCATTTTTGATGGAGAAGATTTTCATGTAATGGGTGTAATGGAACATATTGAGCCTGCAGGTATTCATAGTGGTGATAGTAATGCAGTTTTACCAGCATTTAATTTATCGCCATTAATTGTTGAAACTATGGAGCAGTATAGTGAAAAAATTGCCAGAGCATTGAATATTAAAGGGCTTATCAATATTCAGTTTGCCATAAAAAATAATATGGTTTATGTAATTGAAGCTAATCCAAGAGCCAGTAGAACAACCCCATTCATTGCAAAAGCATACAATATTCCCTACATAAACATTGCAACAAAAATTATGTTAGGAGTAAAAAAATTAGCTGATTTTACTTTTGAGAAAAAACTTACAGGATATGCAATTAAAGAACCTGTTTTTAGCTTTAATAAATTTCCTGGAGTGAATAAAGAATTAGGACCAGAAATGAAAAGCACAGGAGAAGCTATTCGTTTTATTAAAGATTTAAAAGACCCCTACTTCAGAACTTTATATAAAGAGAGAAGTATGCATTTGAGTAAATAGAAAGTTGAACTGCACTTTTGAAGGCATTACTTAAAAGCAAAATAGAATTTTATTTTTGGTATACCCCAAAAGTATATACTTTTGTAAAAACAAATTTATATGAAAATACTTTCCTTAAAACTAGATGACAAAATATTTGATGAAACTGAGGAAATTTCTTCTACACTTCAATTAGCTAGAAATAGATATATTAATGAAGCCGTTAATATTTATAATTTATATAATAAAAGACGAATACTAAAAAAACAATTATCAAAAGAGTCTAAAATTACTTCTAAGGATTCTTTAGAAATTCTCCATGAATTTGAAAATCTACTTGATGAAAATTAAGCAATTTGATATATGGTTAGCTAATTTAAATCCAAGTAAAGGAACTGAACCTGGTAAAACCAGACCAGTAGTAATTGTTCAAACAGATTTGTTAAACGAAGCTCATTCATCAACTCTTATCTGCCCAATAACTACAAATGTAAAACCATCTATTGATTTATTAAGGGTACATTTAAAAGCTACTCAATTACAGAAAATTAGCGATATACTAATTGATCAAATTCGAGCAATTGACAACCAAAGACTCATTAAAAAATTAGGGCAACTGAATAAAACACAACAAGTAAAATTGAAAGAAAACCTCCGAATTGTACTTGATTTATAATTTTTTCAAAACTATTCATTATCCTTCCAAGCCCATAAATGTAAACAAGCATACGTTTTATAAGGCGACCATTTATTTGCAATTGAAATCATTTGTTGTTTCATCGCTTTTTTATCGGCAACTTCAATCTTATAAAGTTTTGCCATAGCTTGTTGTATGCCTAAATCATCTACAGCAAAAACATCTTCTCTGCCTAAAGAAAACATCAATAACATTTCTACCGTCCAACTACCCACTCCTTTTATTTGAGTGAGTAGTTCAATAATTTCTTTATCACTCAAAAGATGAAGCTTCTGTAGGCTGAAAGTAATAAATAATTCTAAATCTTGAGATGAGGCAAAATGGGAGATGAAATATTTTACTTTAAGAAGGTGTAAAAAAAAATCATCATTTCTAATAGGCTAAATATTTAAAAAAATATTGCCCATAAAATTATTTAAAATCAATAATGGTTTAATATTTTCTTTCTCTTGACTGGGTTAGTATTAAAATAACTGTGCAATTCTAAACCTAATTTCCCCAATACTCTTTTCCTTTTTTATCAATACAAAATGTTACTCTGTTGAGTTCAACAATGGCAATTCCGTTTGTGAAATCACCTGCTTTGTCATACTTAAATTCAATCACAGTTTCGCCTTTTGTATTCATGTAACCGAACTTGATTCCATATACTTGTTTAATCCATACGAGACCATCTGAAAATTGACCTGCATCCGTAATTAGTGTTGCAAATTTTGTTAGATGGAATAACGAATCAATCACGTATGACTCGAGTAACGTCTCGAGTAACGTATTTGCACCTTTTTGTCCTATGGCATATCCCTGAGAAAATGGACGGACACTG
>JANLVQ010000097.1:0-9239 GCA_031364085.1 Chitinophagaceae bacterium | reverse complement strand
AGAATAATGCCAGCAATATCTGAAAATTCAGCAGCTAATTTTAGCGAGAGAGTACCACCTGTAGAAGAGCTCATAAAAATAACTTATTTGCCAAGATTTTTACCAATGGCATAAGCTTGTTTTGCAGATTCCCAAAGGTTTTGGGCTGTTAAATTGGCTAAAGCTTCTGAAGTATCAATGCCATGTTCTGCTAATCTGGCTAAATATAAATTGCAACCAAACTTTTTGGCAATATTGCTGTGAACGGGATTGCCTTCTTCTTGCGAAGCACTAAAACCATGTAAATAAACAATGGCATAATCTGTAGTATTTTTAGTTGAATCGTTATTCCAAATTATTCTGGCTTCATTATTTGGTTTTATGTTATGTTGTTTTTCTTGTGAAATTACATATTGTTCAATTGCTGCAGCAGCAATTGGAACATTAGGTAAAGTGTTGTTGTAATTGGGGTTGGAAGGTTTGGGTCCGAATAAAAAAATTAAAATAATAGGAAATAGGAAAATTGATATTTTTTTATAGGCTTTCATAAATATCTAATAGAATTAGTATTGCAAATATTATGTAATGTTTTGAATAATTTGTATGAAAGTGAATAAATGATTTCCCAGTTTTGGTGAGCTAAGACACACCAATAGTTTAGGAAAAAATTTGCTAAGAACTTAAATTGTTTAAAAGAAAACACACCCCTTAGTCCCCTCTCAAGAGGGGAGAGAAGATGGATTGTTTATTTTCAATATTGGCGAGTGAAGACATACGCTAATAGCTTAAATCAATCGGAAAGTTTTAAAACTTTCCGATTGATGGATTTTTTTTTATGCACCCCTTATATAAAAATTGCTAAGAACTTAAGTTGTGTAAATCGGTATAAAAACTTGGGTAAGATTTATCAATGGCATTGGCTTGTTGAATTGTAATATTTGAATTTGCTTTTGTGCCAACAATTGCAGAAGCCATAGCAATACGATGATCGTTATGTGAATTAAAAATTCCACCAGTTATTGTTGACGCAGGATGAATAAACATGGTATCATTATTTAATTGAATATTTACTCCAAATTTTATAAACTCTGTTTGTAGACTGGTAGCTCTATTACTTTCTTTATTAGTTAAACGATGAATGCCTTTTATTGTTGAAATTCCCTTACAAAAACTTGCTAATGCAACAAGTGGTGGAAATAAATCGGGACAATCGGTTGCATCAAAATCAAAAGATTTTAAATCAGCAACAGAGCCAAAAACATAATCATTATTTTCTACATAAAAATTTGCAGCTACTGTATGTAAAACTTCAATTATTTTTTTATCGGCCTGATAGGAGTTTGGCTGTAACCCTTTAACTGTAATATTCCCATGTATTGCAGCAGCTACTAAAAAGAATGCAGCACCACTCCAATCGCCTTCAATGTTATAGTTGATGGGTTGATTTGTTGATGGGTTGAATTGTTGATGGGTTGATTTAAAAATAAATTTTTCATTATTCAAATTTTCTGGAACTAACATTCCAAAATCTTGCATCACTTGTAAGGTTAAATGTATGTAAGGTTTGCTTTTAAAATTTTGAACTTCAATAGTGATATCAGCATCTTTTAAAATAGAAATATTTTGTTGAATGGAATACGAATAAGCCATTAATAAACCTGTAATATATTGAGAGCTTGAACTACCATCAACCACAATATTTTTAGGTTGCAAAACACCTTTAATGTGCAATGGCAAAAACCCTTGTTGCGATTGTATTGCAACATTCAATTTAGGAAACACATCATCGAACCAATGTAAAGATCTTTTGTTTAAACTTCCACTACCTGTAAGTTTAATTTGCTCATCATGCAAAGCAATAATTGATGCAAACATTCTGGTACTTAAACCACTTTCGCCACAATGAATTGTTGTAGTTTTTGGTTGAATTCCATTGCTTATAATTTCAATATTATTATCATTAATTGTAACAGTTGCTCCTAATTGTTGAATGATTTGTATAGCAGCTAAATCATCATTACTTTTTCCGGGGTTATGAATAATGGTTGTTCCTTTATGTAACAAAGCTGCAGCACAAACCCTTTGCATTACACTCTTTGATGGAGCTATTGTTATAGAACCTTTTAATTTACTTGGATGAATTGTGATTGACTGCATGAATGTGTAAATAAAATTAGTGTTTTATTAAAATAAAATATTTTAAAATAAATTTTTCATGGTGGTTTCGAGTGTTTTAATTTGAGCTACTAAAGCACTAAATTCATCGAAGCTTAGGGTTTGTGCTCCATCTGAAAATGCTTTTTCTGGCTCATGATGTATTTCAACAATAACCCCATCTGCACCTGCAATTTGTGCAGCAAGTGCAATGGTAGATACATGTTTTCTTAAACCAATTCCATGAGAAGGATCTGCAATTACTGGTAAATGACTTTTTTCTTTTAAGATAGGAATGGCGTTTATATCAAATGTATTTCTGTAGGCATTTTCAAAAGTTCTAATGCCTCTTTCACATAAAATTATTTTTTCATTTCCTGCAGCAAAAACATATTCTGCCGATTGTAAAAGTTCATCAATACTTCCCGATATACCTCTTTTAATCATAACTGGTTTATCTACTTTTCCAAGTGCATCTAACAAATTAAAATTTTGAGTATTTCTAGCACCAACTTGAAAAATATCTACATAGTTAATCATTTCGTCAATTTGTGAAACCTGCATAACTTCTGTAATTATTTTGATGCCATTTTGTTTGCAAATTTTATAAAACATTTGTAGTCCATCTATACCCAATCCTCTAAAAGCATAAGGTGAACTTCTGGGCTTAAAAACACCACCTCTCATTATTTTTACATCATGCAGTTTTAAATGCTTTACTACTGTTTCTATTTGCTGTTCATTTTCTATAGAACAGGGTCCGGCCATTATAGTAAAATCTTTTCCACCAACATTAATTCCTTCTCCTAAATCAATAATGGAGTGATCCATTTTCCACTTCGATGAAACTAATTTATAACTGTCGTTTACTCGAAACACATCTTGAACTCCATCTTGTTGTCCTATTACTCTAAGGTCAATTTCTTGATTTAAAATTCCAATAATATATTGATGATGTTGCGTTGTAATATCAGCAGCTTTAACTTTTAATTGCTGTAATTTTTGCTGTAAGATTTCAATTTGCTGTGTATTAATATCTTTTTTTAATTGAATAATCATGGTAGTAAATTTTGTATATAATCGTTAATTGATTTTTTTGAAATGTTATTTGAACCAATATGTTTTACAAATGCAGAACCAATAATAGCTCCATTTGCAAATTGAAATGCATCTGATAAACTTGCTTTATCATGAATGCCAAAACCTACAATTGTTTTATTATTTAAGGATAAATTTTGCAATCGTTTAAAATAATCCATTTGATTCTGGCTGTTGAAATGATTGCCTGTAATGCTGTTAGAAGAAACCACATAAATAAAACCAGTTGTTTGTTCATCAATTTCTTTTATTCTTTCGTTAGATGTAGTTGGAGTAACCAACATCACATGAGCCATATTATATTTCAGGTATAATTGTTTTAAATGGTTTTGATAATATTGCAATGGCATATCAGGTATAATTAATCCATCAATTCCAATTTCATGAATCGCATGTAGAAATTCAGCCTCTCCAAATTGTAAAATAGGATTTAAGTAACCCATTAATAAAATAGGTTTGGATGTAATTATTCTTAATTGTTGTAATTGTTGCAACAATATTTTTATGCTCATGCCATTTTGTAAAGCAATAGTATTGGCTTGTTGAATAGTTAATCCATCAGCTAATGGATCAGAAAAAGGCATTCCAATTTCTATCATATCAACAGCACTTGCATCTAGATATTCTATAATTTCGAGTGTGCTATTTAATGTTGGAAAGCCTGCTGTGTAATAGATTGATAAAATATTTTTATCTTTTTGCTGAAAAAGTTTTTGTATTCTATTCATGGTTTATAAGTATTGATTATAAGTGCTCATGTCTTTATCACCACGACCAGATAAATTAATTACAACAACAGCATCTTTCTCTAATTTTAAATTATTTAAATAGGCTAGTGCATGTGCAGATTCAAGTGCTGGAATAATACCTTCATGTATTGATAAATCTTTTGCTGCAGTTAAAGCTTCATCATCAGTAACACTCACCACTTTAATTTTTGAAGTTGCATGTAAATGTGCATGGGCTGGACCAATACCAGGATAATCTAATCCTGCAGAAATAGAATGTGGTTCAAAAATTTGCCCATCGTCTGTTTGAATTAAATAAGTTTTACTACCATGTATAATTCCTTTTTTTCCTAAAGCAATTGTTGCTGCAGTTTTTGCAGTATTAATGCCATAACCAGCAGCTTCAACTGCAATTAATTTTGTTTGTTGATGATTAATGAAATGATAAAAAGCACCAATGGCATTACTACCACCACCAACACAAGCAATAATATAATCGGGATAATTTCTGTTAATTTTAATTTGAAGTTGTTGCTGAATTTCTTCACTAATAATAGACTGAAATCTTGCCACCATATCAGGATAAGGATGAGGACCAACTACTGAACCAATGATATAATGAGTATCAACAGGGTTGTTAATCCAAGCTCTAATAGCATCGTTGGTAGCATCTTTCAAAGTTTTACTTCCAGTTGTTGAAGCAATAACTGTTGCACCAAGCCATTTCATTTTTTCAACATTGGGTTGCTGACGTAACATATCAACTTCTCCCATATAAATACTGCAAGGCATATTCATTAAAGCACATGCTGTTGCTGTGGCTACTCCATGCTGACCTGCACCAGTTTCGGCAATAATTTTTTTCTTGCCTAATTGTTGAGCAAGTAGAATTTGACCAATAGTATTATTAATTTTATGAGCACCTGTATGACATAAATCTTCTCGTTTTAAATAGATATTTGATTGATATCTGTTCGATAAATATTTTGAATAATATAATGCTGTTGGTCTTCCAACATAATCTTTCAAAATGTCTCTAAACTTTTTTTGAAATGCAGCAGATTCAATAATTTCAACATAATATTTTTGTAACTCAAGAATATTTGGATACAGCATTTCTGGAATGAATGCTCCTCCAAACTCTCCATAAAATCCATTACTATCTGGTTTAAATGTTGTCATGTGTTTTAATTTTTTGAATGAGTTGTTTTGCTGTAGCAATATTTTTTAAAGCTGCACTATCTTCAATTTTACTATTAATATCAAAGCCAAATAATTTGGGATGATTGATTTTTAAAGCTTCCTCTATATTCTCTAAACTAATTCCTCCACTTAAAAAAAATGGTGTTTCGTAAACATAATTTTCTAATAAATTCCAATTGAATTGCACTCCACCGCCTCCAAATAATGTTGTTGTAGTATCGAATAAAAAGTATTTGCAATAAGGAGCATAATTTTCAATTGTTGAAAATGAAAAGTCAGCATCTATACTGAATGCTTTCATCACATCAATATTTTGTTCATGTAAATATTTGCAATCTTCAACAGATTCGTTGCCATGTAACTGAACTAAATCGAATTCATATTTTTTTGTTATTGAACATATTTCTTCAACAGAACTATTTACAAAAACAGCAACTTTTTGAATTTGTGATGGAATATTTTTCAAAATATTTTTATCTAATTCACCAACAAATCTTGGAGATGCATGGTAAAATATAAAACCCATAAAATCTATTGAAAGGCATGAAACATCGTTTATATTTTGTTGATACTTCATACCACAAATTTTTATTTTCATGCTTTAAGTTTTTGAATAAATTGTCTGCAAGCCAAAGCAGGCTTTGTTTGTTTCATAAAATATTCACCAATTAAAAAACCTTGAAAGCCGAATTCTTTTAGTTTTTTTATTTGTTCTATATTTTCAATACCACTTTCACTGATTTTAATTGTTGTTGCTGGAATGAATGAAGCCAGCTCTAAACTGTTCTCAATATTTAGAGTGAACTTTTCAAGATTTCTATTATTTATTCCAATGGCATCAATGGAAATATGTTGTGTGGATTTGATTTCATTTTCATTTTGCACTTCTAATAAAACTTCTAAGCCTAATTCATGTGCAAGTGTTGTGAATTGTGCTATTTGTTGTGGAGATAAAATTTTTGCAATTAATAATATCACATCTGCACCAATTGATTTTGATTCAATAATTTGGAATTCATCTATGATAAAATCTTTTCTTAGAATGGGGCAGTAATTATATTTTCTTGCACTAGAAAAATCTTTTGTTACTGCTCCAAAAAAAACTTCATCAGTTAAAACAGATAATGCAGAAGCTCCTGCTTGCATATAACCTATGGTAATTTCTTCAGCATCGGCATATTTATTAATAAATCCTTTTGAAGGAGATTTTCTTTTAAACTCTGCAATAATTCCAGATCTATTAGGATCAGAAATGTATTGCTTAAATGAAACACATTTGCTATTAAAATAAATACTGCTTTCTAATTGCTTAATGGTGCAAAGTTCTTTTTTTAGTTGTACTTCTTGCTGCTTGTTTGTAATAATTTGTTCTAATATATTCATACAATTTGTTTTAATTTTTGTAAAGAGTGAAATGCTTTTAATTGAAATAAAGATTCAGTTGCCATAGCCAGTGCAGCTTCTAAGGATAAATGATGATAATATGTTTGAATGGCAATACATGCATTGGCTAATACTACTTGGTTTTGAGTTTGTGTGCCCTTTGCTTGAATGATGTTCAGAAAAATATGAGCCGCTTCTTCAACTGAATTTCCTCCAAACAAATCCTGAGTTTGTGTTTTTGTAAACCCAAAATCATTGGCAATTAATTGTTGTTCTTTTTTGTTTGAAATGATTCTGCAACTTGCTGTGAGCACAATTTCATCATAGCCATCATTACTATGAACAATGCTATATTTCATTTGTTCATCTTCTTGAAATAAATAGTGATACATCCTCGCTAATTCTAAACTAAAAACTCCTGTGTATTGTACTTTGGGCTGTGCAGGATTTACTAATGGTCCTAACATATTAAAAAATGTTTTTACACCCAGTTGCTTACGAATGGGTGCAACATATTTTAAAGAGGGATGAAATAAAGGGGCATGTAAAAAACAAATATTGGCAACTTCAATTTGTTGTTGAAGTTTTGTTTCTTTGGTTTGAAATATAACACCTAATTGCTCTAAAACGTTGGATGAGCCTGAGATTGAAGATGCTCCATAATTGCCATGCTTTGCTATTGGAATTCCTGCACCTGCAAGAATAAAAGCAGTTAGTGTAGAAATATTAAATGTATTTTTTCCATCACCTCCAGTACCACAAACATCCATTGGATTATACTGTTTTAAATTAATTGGAATCATCAATTCAATTAATGCTTCACGAAAACCTTTTAATTCTTCAACAGTAATTTTTCTCATAATGAGTACTGTTAAAAAAGAAGCAATTTGATATGGATTGTATTTTTCTGAAACAATATCAATCAATAATTGTTTTGCTGTGCCTTTGCTTAAGGTTTTATGTGAATATAATTCTTCTAATAAAATTTTCATAATAGTGATATTATTTTTCTATCCAATTTTTGATGATTTGATATCCATATTCTGTGAGGATAGATTCAGGATGAAATTGTACGCCTTTTACATCAAACTCTTTATGCCTTAAAGCCATGATGTTTTTATGTTGATCTTCAGCTATTATTTCAATTGCTGTTTCTGTTGTATTTTTCACCACCCATGAATGGTAATGCCCAACTTTAAATGAACTTGGTACTTGAAAAAATAAATCATCTTGTTTTAGTATGTTTATTGTAGAAGCTATGCCATGCAAGGGTTCTGGAAGATTGTATAAACTTGCTCCAAAAACTTCACCTATTGCTTGATGACCAAGACAAACACCTAAAATACTTTTGGTAGATGCGTATGTTTTTATTAATTCAATCATTAAACCTGCATCTTTTGGAATGCCTGGTCCTGGAGAAAGTAATATTTTATCATATTGATTAATATTATCCATTTCGAATTGATTGTTTTTTACTACAACAACTTCAACTGCTGCAAAAGATTTCAGCATGTAAACTAAATTGTAAACAAACGAATCGTAATTATCTATTACTAGTATTTTCATATTAAATTTCTTTAGCTAATTCTATGGCTTTTTTTAATGCTGAAATCTTATTGTTAATTTCATTCAATTCATTTCTACTATCAGATTTTGCAACAATGCCACAACCTGCTTGATAGGTTAAAGTATTCTGATAACTTACAAATGATCGAATAAAAATGGCATGATTTAAAGTTTTGTTTAAGCCAATAAAACCAATGGTTCCACCATAAAAACCCCTGTTTTTATTTTCATATTCATCAATTAAGCTCATGGCTTTATATTTTGGTGCACCAGATAAAGTGCCAGCAGGAAAAGTATCTGCTAATAATGCAATGGGATTATAATTATCAGATAATGCGGCTGTAACTTTTGAAACTAAATGAATCACATGCGAATAATATTCAACTTCTTTGAACTTTTCAACCTCTACTTGATTACTATGTTTACTTAAATCATTTCTTGCTAAATCAACCAGCATTACATGTTCAGCATTTTCTTTTGGGTCACTTAAAAGTGCTTTACTTAATTCGATATCATCTTCTGCATTACCTGTTCTTTTAAAAGTACCAGCTATAGGATGAATGGTTGCTTTTTGATTGGTGATGATTAACTGTGCTTCAGGTGATGAACCAAATATTTTAAAATGTCCATAATCAAAATAAAAAAGATATGGAGAAGGATTTATAGATCGTAAAGCCCTATAAACATTGAATTCATCACCTGTAAATTCTTGTTGAAATTTTCTGGATAATACTAATTGAAACACATCACCTACACTGCAATGCAACTTCCCTTTTTTTATTAATTGTATAAATTCATCATCAGTATAATTTGAACTTTCTTTTTCTTTAGTTTTAAATTGATGTGTAATGATTGCTCTATTATTTATTGCATTTACTATTTCATTGATATTACTTTTCTCATTTGCTAAGCAATGTGCAATACAGTATAATTTATTGTAGTAATGATCAAAAACAAGGATGTTTTTAAAAAATTGATAATGGATTAAAGGCAGTTCATTTGTTTGGGTTGGTTGCTTAAATGTAATATGTTCAAAAAGCGGAATAGCATCATAACTTGTATATCCAAACAATCCAGTTGTGATAAAATCAAATTGTAAATCATCAGCTTCAAAACAATCAATGAAAT
>JANLVQ010000096.1:0-1775 GCA_031364085.1 Chitinophagaceae bacterium | reverse complement strand
AAAATTGGATTGTTTGGTGGTGCTGGTGTTGGCAAAACAGTATTAATTCAAGAGTTGATTAACAATATTGCTAAAGGTCATGGTGGTTTATCTGTGTTTGCCGGTGTTGGAGAAAGAACTCGTGAAGGAAACGATTTATTACGTGAAATGATTGAAGCAGGCATTATGAAATATGGCGATGCTTTTAAACACAGCATGGAAGAAGGTGGATGGGATTTAAGTAAAGTTGATATGGAGGGCTTAAAAGATAGTAAAGCAACTTTCGTATTTGGACAAATGAATGAACCCCCAGGTGCACGTGCTCGTGTAGCATTATCTGGTTTAACTATTGCAGAATATTTTAGAGATGGAGATGGTACAGGAAAAGGAAAAGATATTTTATTCTTTGTAGATAATATTTTCCGGTTTACTCAAGCAGGTTCTGAGGTTTCGGCTTTATTGGGCCGTATGCCATCAGCTGTGGGTTATCAACCAACTCTTGCTTCTGAAATGGGATTAATGCAAGAGCGTATTACATCAACCAAAAATGGATCTATCACATCTGTACAAGCAGTTTATGTACCTGCAGACGATTTAACAGACCCTGCCCCAGCAACAACATTTGCTCACTTAGATGCAACAACTGTATTAAGTAGAAAAATTGCCGACTTGGGTATTTATCCTGCTGTGGATCCTTTAGATTCTACTTCAAGAATTTTAACTCCTGCAATTGTTGGAGATGTTCATTATGATTGTGCAAACAGAGTTAAATTAATTTTACAACGTTATAAAGAGCTTCAAGATATTATTGCAATTTTAGGCATGGACGAGTTAAGTGACGAAGATAAAATGACTGTAGCTCGTGCAAGAAAAGTTCAACGTTTCTTATCTCAACCATTCCATGTTGCAGAACAATTTACTGGTTTAAAAGGAGTGTTTGTGAGCATTGAAGATACTATAAGAGGATTTAATGCAATTATGGATGGAGAAGTAGATGAATATCCAGAAGCCGCATTTAACCTTGTTGGAACTTTAGAAGATGCTGTAGAAAAAGGCAAGAAATTAATGGCCAACGTATAATAAAACAAACTATGATTTTAGAAATTCTTACACCTGAAAAAAAACTGTTCGATGGAAATGTTTATGGTGTTCAATTACCAGGCATTGGTGGATTGTTTGAAGTTTTAGATAAACACGCTCCATTAGTAAGTGCATTAGGAAAAGGAAATCTGAAAATTTTAAAAACAAAATCGCAATCCGAAAATTTTAAAATTCAAGGAGGGTTTGTAGAAGTGATGAATAACAAAACAACGATTCTTTTAGAAGGTGCTGTAGAAGCATAAATTAAAAATATAAATTTAAGCCTCACCAACCGGTGGGGCTTTTTTAATTTATCTCTTATCCTGTTTAATGTTATCAAAAAAACAAACGAAGCGTTTGCTAACATTTATATTTGCTACAATAAAATTTCAATTATGTTAAAAGTGGGTGTTTTTGGTGTTGGTCATTTAGGCAAATTTCATTTAAACAATTGGAAAGAAATTGAAGGAGTGAAAATTGTTGGATTTTTCGATCCACATAATGAAACGGCAAAACAAGTTGTAGCCGATTATGGATTAAAGCGTTTTAGTGACGAAGAAAAATTAATGGATGCTTGTGATATTGTAGATATTGTTGTTCCCACTCATGAGCATTATGACTTATGTATGCAAGCCATTAGAAAAGGCAAAAATGTTTTTGTAGAAAAACCCCTTGCCTTTACAATGAATCAAGCAAAAGATTTGGTTTCAATGGTT
>JANLVQ010000086.1:0-2330 GCA_031364085.1 Chitinophagaceae bacterium | reverse complement strand
AAGATTGTTTTTCATATTCAAAATTTTATTTTTTTTATTCTAATAATTTTGATAGCGATTCTAGTAGTTTTTTATAAATTCAACAATAGCCTATTAATATTATTACTATTAATGGCAATTACACAATACAATATAAGTGTTAGAACTTTATCAATACATTCTATTGTTCTAAAAGGAGTTTGTTTCGCAGTTTTATTTGCAATATTCTTTAATGGATTTTTTTATCCAAGTTTAATGCAATATCAAGCAGGGATGCAAGCAGGCAAATGGCAAAAAAAAAATTTATCCAAAACTATCATTCCAATGTATAGAACCAACGAGTTTAGTTTTGACTTCTATGGAAACTCTTCTATTAAAATTGAAAATGATTTCAAAGTATTAAATTCTGATTCAAGTACAAACTTGTTCTTTAGTTCAAAAAAAGAAATCGATTTAATTAATAAAGATAGTTTTAGTGTGGTGCCATTGCAGTGGTTTCCTTACTATCATATAACTGAACTTAAAATAGATTTCATTAATTATACAAGTAGAGCAAGCACATTAGATTCTTTTGCAATATTTAGTTGTAAGAAAAAATTGTAGAGCTACTCTTTTTTACCATCATACCTTTTTTCTGCAGCTTTTGCTTTTTCAAAATCTAAAACAACTCCGTTTATACAATATCTTAATCCTGTTGGTGGAGGGCCATCTTCAAAAACATGACCTAAATGTGAATGACATTTTCCACATTGAACTTCTGTTCTTTGCATACCATAAGTATTATCTGGTAAATAAATGATGGATGTTTTAGAGTAGGGCTCATAAAAACTAGGCCATCCACAACCACTTTCAAATTTAGTATCACTTTTAAAAAGTGTGTTGCCACAAACAGCACAATAATAAGTGCCAATATTTTTATTGTGTTCAAATTCACTAGAGCCTGGTCTTTCAGTTCCTTTTTCACGTGCTATTCTATACACTTCGGGCGAAAGAATTTGCTTCCAAGTATCGTTGTTTACGATTACTTTTTTATCATCTTCTCTATTATAATATACATTATTTGTTTTCTTAGTACTATCCATTTTATTCATTTTTACTGGCTGCGATTGGCAGCTGATTAAGATTAAAACCAAAGCAAACACCAGATTCGTTCTTTTCATATCAGATTAAAATTATTTTATTATTACCTTACTTACGTTTCGAAATGAGGTTTAAATGATGATTGATATTAGTTAAACAAATTTTTAACAATTCATCTCCTTTCCTATATTTGTAATTCACACAAGGTTAGAGGTAAATGCTGAATATTATTTTGTTTGGTCCTCCAGGAAGTGGAAAAGGTACACAAAGTCAAAAGCTAATTGCTAAATACGGTTTAAAACATTTGAGCACAGGCGATTTATTGCGTAATGAAATTGCTGCTCAAACACCTTTAGGTATTGAAGCTAAAGCTATTATGGAAAAAGGACTTTTAGTACCTGATGAAGTTGTTATTGCTATGATTAGTACAGCTTTAGACGAAAATCGGAATGTTAATGGTTTTTTGTTTGATGGGTTTCCAAGAACTGAAGCTCAAAGCCAAGCATTAGATAGTTTATTAGAGTTAAAAAATACTGAAATTAAAATGTTATTGGCTCTTGAAGTAAGTGAACAAGAATTGATTAACAGAATTAAAGAACGTGGGTTAACAAGTGGAAGAGATGATGATGCTAACGAAGAAATTATAAAAGCAAGAATTGCTGAATATCATAAAAAAACTTCAGTAGTTGAAGCGTATTATAAAAAATTTGGAAAAGTACAAAGTGTAAATGGCGTAGGAAGTGTTGATGAAATTTTTGAAGCACTTTGCAAAAAAATTGATAATCACTTATCATAACGAAAGCACCAAAACCAACTGCAAGGTCCTACTTTTATGTAGGACTTTTTTAATGTTTAAAATTAAACTATGAATAAAATAGAATTTATACAAACAACTTTTATTGATTTAGTGAGCAAGTTAACCCCAGAACAAAAAGGAAATTGGGGCGTAATGAATGCTCAACAAATGATTGAACATGTTGCAGATTTTTTTAAAGTATCATATGGTAAAATAAAATTTAATCAAGTAACCCCGCCTGAGCAATTATCAAAATTTAGAGATTTTTTATGGAGCGATAAAGAATTTAAAGAAAATACCAAAGCACCTATGTTACCCGAAACAGCATTTGTTGTTAGAAATAGTAGTATCAATGCATCTTTGCTTGAGCTGCAAAATGATATCAACAACTTCTTTTCTCAATTCAGTGGAAAAGAAGAAGATAAAATCTTACATCCTGTATTTGGCGAATTAAATTTTGAAGATTGGATTCAAC
>JANLVQ010000078.1:0-1794 GCA_031364085.1 Chitinophagaceae bacterium | reverse complement strand
TGATGAAAATCTTCGCTATTACATAGAGGGCAATGAGTATAATTTATGTTGGATGACATTTGTGTAGGATAAACTTCTATAATTAATAATGTGCAAAATCTTTTTCAAAATTGCCTTTTATTCTTTCTATTGGAGGATTGAAATATCCAAATTGAAGATGAGAAAATTCTTCTTTGATTAATTGCATGATTTGTTTGATACCTAAAATTTCTTGTGGTTCAGTGATATTTAATTTTCCTAAATACCAATCAGGATCAATATTAAAATTCCTCCATTGAATCATCTTTAAATCTGTATCAATAATTAACTTTCTCAAAGCTTCATATTCAGCAACAGTATCAGTCATTCCGGGAAAAACAAAATAGTTGATGCTTGTCCATCCACCATAACTTGTTACTACTTTTAAGCTTTCAATAATATCTTCAAATTCATAATTATTTGGTCGATAATATGGAGTATAAACAGATTTCTGAGCAGAGTTTGTACTTACTCTAATACTGTTCAAACCTGCTTCACATAAGGCTTTTACAGCTTTTGGCATTGAACCATTTGTATTTATATTGATGCTGCCATTTGAAGTATGCTTTCTAATTTCAATGATGGAATCTCTAATGGTTTCCCACATGAGTAAGGGTTCTCCTTCACAGCCCTGACCAAAGCTTATTATAGGAAATGGTGCTTGCATTAAATGTGGAACTGTAAATTCAACAATTTCTTCTGGTGTTGGTTTAAAAGTTAATCTATCTTGTGTTGATATAATTTCTTCTTCTTGAGGTTGAAAAGAAATACAACCAATGCAATTAGCATTACATGCAGGTGATACAGGTACTGGGCATTCCCATCTTCCTAAAGATAAATTTCTTGCTGCAGGACAAGTATAAGTCATGCAACAATTTTCCATCAAATGCTTAACCAATCTATTGTTGGGATAAGTTTCTAATAAATGTTTAGTTCCAGTTTCAATTTTTTGTTGGTCGTACCCAATACATTCTTGCCTAATATCTTGCTCAATTCTAACAGCTGGTACATAAAATTTTTCATCTAACCAAGCAGCAGCAGTATAACAAAACAAAGGAAGTATTGGAGCATTTTTTTCAGTTTAGTATGCTGCAATATATAATCCTGTATGTGCTGGTGGAATAAATGCAGCAACAGCCCAACCTTTTTCACACAATCTAAGATCTCCTGTCAAAGCATCTAATCCAATTCCTTTTCTACCTGGTAATTCATATAAATTTCCTCCATCGGGTAATTCAATCCAATCTTCAACGGGAACTTCCATAGCATCCCAACCTGCACGACCTAAAGCATACAAACTAGTATCTTCAAAAATATTTCCATTACCATCTGAATATAATATATATGGAGAGCTCTTTAACATGAATTGAATTTATCTAAATTTAAAATGGCCTTCAATTTCTCGAAAGCCATTTTTATAAGTTGAGATTTTATTTTTGAACATACATGACTTCCTTAACCAACTTTACTGTTCTAATAATATCTGGAATAGCCAATGCTGCCAAATTAGGAGCATAGTGCATAGGAGCATCGGCACTTGTTATTCTTCTAATTGGTGCATCTAAATAATCGAATGCTTCTTTTTGAATTCTATAAGTAATTTCAGAACTTATACTTGCAAAAGGCCATTGTTCTTCTACAATTACTAAACGGTTAGTTTTTTTAACACTATTCATTATAGTTCTCCAATCTAAAGGTCGAATTGTTCTTAAATCAATAACTTCTGCACTAATACCTTCTTTTTCTAATTCTTCAGCAGCTCCTAATGCAACTTTC
>JANLVQ010000029.1:0-1545 GCA_031364085.1 Chitinophagaceae bacterium | reverse complement strand
TGTAAGCTTCCCTAAAATTTGAGCCACTCAAAAGTAGAATTTTATTCATTTAAAAGATATTCCATTGGAGTTTTATTTTTAAGTGATTGATGTGGTCTGTTATAATTATAATCATACATCCATTCTTGACTTATATCTTTTACTTCTTGAATTGATTTAAATACATAAGCATTTAATATATCTCTTCTAAATGTTCCATTTAATCTTTCTATAAATGCATTTTGAGTTGGTTCACCTGGTTGAATAAAGATAAGTTGAATTTTATTTTCCTTGCACCACATATCAAGTTTTGCACTTATAAATTCTGGTCCATTATCAACCCTTATCATCTTAGGAAATCCTCTTTGATTAGCTATTTCAGATAAGCATCTTATAACTCTTAAAGTTGGTAATGAGGTATCTGTTTCAATCATTAGTACTTCTCTATTGTAATCATCTATTACGTTTAATAACCTAATTTTTCGACCATCCCACAGAGCATCACTCATAAAATCAATACTCCATACTTCGTTCATTTGTGTGGGTTGAAATAATTGTTGTTTTACTCTTGCTGGTAATCTTTTCTTTGCTCGTCTTCTTATGTTTAATTTCATTGATGTATAAATGCGATAAAGCTTTTTATGATTAACAATTTCTCCTGATTTTCTAATACGATGATAACTCTGCCAAAAACCAATACTTACATGCTTTTGTACTAATTGGTCTAGCTGTTGAATATATTTATCATCTTGTTTAACAACAGCAGTATAGCTAAAACTACTTCGTGGAAGTTGTATTGCTTTACATGCCTTACGTTCACTTATTTTATAGTTAGTAATTAAATAAGTTACAACCTCTTTCTTTTCGTAAGGCGTTAAAGCTTTTTTTCGATGACATCTTTTAAAGCTTCATTCATTAATGCTAAATCTGCATACATCCTTTTTAGCTTAGCATTCTCAACTTCTAACTCTTTGACTCGTTTGAGTTCATTGGCATCCATTCCGCCATATTTACTCTTCCAACGATAAAAGGTTTTGTCTGATATGCCATTTGCTCTAGCAATATCAACAGCTTTGATTCCTTGCTCATGTTGCTTCAACATAGCAATGATTTGATTTTCGGTAAATTGTGTCTTTTTCATTTTTATTCCATTTAAAATTAGTAAAACTTGTGATTAGTTTTCTATTTTTAAATGGCCGAACTTCGGGGAAGCTTACATCCAAATCTACTTAAAATATTGATTGTGTACAAGTTTGGACAAATTTGGACAGAAGTGGACACTTTTTTTAATAGTCAATAATCTACTTTCCTTTTTAATTAAAACTATAAAAAAATAATCATGGCAAAAGATTACACAAAGTACAGTGTAGAAGGTGTTGGTGAAAACCTTTCTAAATCTGGTTTAGTAAATGCAGTAGTTACTCATTATGCTAAGAAAAACAAATGCGACTTCCCTACTTTACTAAAAACATTTCCAGATGAATTACAAGGAAAACGTTTTTTGGTTAAAAAATTAAGTGAAGCAAAAGCTGACAGCAAAAAGTATGAAGGCAGATATTTCACTAA
>JANLVQ010000013.1:0-14822 GCA_031364085.1 Chitinophagaceae bacterium | reverse complement strand
ATTATGATAGTTGTTATTGCAATTACAGCTAATGTATTTGGAGATAAAGCTAAAAAATCTATTGCTTTTGAAAATTATATTCCCGGTATGTTTAGTTTGGCACTTTCTCTTGGCTTAATGCTTGGTTATAAATTTTTAATTCAAGATGTTGATTTTCTTCCAGCAGTTATAACACTAACCTATGGATTTGGGCATTTATTAATTGTGCAAGGATTTGTAAAATATTTAAAGGCTTAATACTTGAATTGTTTCTGTAGTTTGTTGTTGAAGCAAAATGTTTTTAATACTTAATAAGCTTTTGAGAGTTTTCTGATTATAATGCCTAATGGTAGTTAATGAAAGGTTTTTTTGTATCTCAACATCAAAAATTTCAGAAGCTTCTAAAGCAAGTTTCTCATTTTTCAATTCATCCTCATCAATACAAAGTTGAACATTGATTGCACCAGTTTGTATTAAATTGGGTTTAAGTTTTAAGTTGCCAAATAAATTGTACAAATAATTCATGGGTTTATCGCCAACAAAAGAGAAATCTTTTGTTTTTAAATTCATTAAAACTTGATTTTTTTTGATGATGATTATTGGAGGAAGGTTTTTCATCTTACCATCTTTTATTACTGTCCCTGCAAGATTAGTATCTAAAAAACATTTAACATACAAAGGAATTTTTTTATTCTGTAATGGCTTAATTGTTTTTGGATGAATAATCTGAGCTCCATAAAAAGCCATTTCAATTACTTCTTCAAAATTGAGCTCTTCAATTAAAACTGCTTCTGGAAATTGTTTGGGATCTGCATTCATAACGCCCTCAACATCTTTCCAAATGGTTAAACTGCTGGCGTTTAAAATATTTGCAAAAATGGCAGCACTAAAATCACTTCCTTCTCTTCCTAAGGTTGTACTTTCATTTTCATCTGTTGCACCAATAAAACCTTGGGTAACATAAATTGTATTAGATTTTTTATTATCGAATGAAAGTGATGAAATTTTATCAGTAGTAATGTTCCAATCAATAATGGCATTTCTAAAATTGTTATCAGTTTTAATATAATCTCTAACATCTAACCAAGTATTATTGATTTGATGTTCTTGTAAATATGAACTAATAATTTTTGTGCTCAATAGTTCGCCAATACTAACTATTTGATCATAATAATAATCGTAAGATCTAACAGGATTATCGTGTAACAGCCATTCAACTTCTGTGAATAAATCATTCAATTTTTGTAAACAATTTTCAGAAGTAGTAGTTAAAATTTCTTTTGTTAAATCAATATGTTGTTGTTTGATTTTATTAAAAAGTTGCAATGCTTTTAATTGATCTTTTTCATAAAATGCATCAACCACTTTTTCAAGTGCATTGGTAGTTTTACCCATTGCAGAAATAATAATTACCAAATTATCATTAGCAAACTCATGTAAAATTTTTGGAATGTTTTTTATTCTTTCAATACTATTTACTGAAGCACCCCCAAACTTAAAAACTTTCATACAATATGGTTTATTCTAAAATGCAAAGCTTAATGCTATTTTTTATAATCGAAAACTAATTGGCAAAAAGCTTTTATTCCAACATCTAATTTACTATCATCTATATAAAAACTTGGGGTATGATGGCTTGAAGCTTCTTCCATTTTTAATTTTGGATTTCTTGCACCAAGATAAAAAAAGAATGAAGGAATTTTTTCACCATAAAACGAAAAATCTTCAGCACCCATTACCCATGTCCAAGGCAAAACATTTTCTTTTCCTGCTGCGAGTTGTAAGGATGGTAAAGATGTTTCAACCAATTTAGGGTCGTTAAAAGTTACTAAAGTTTTATTTTCAAAATTTACTTCAACTGTTGCTCCACTTGAAGCTGCAATTGCTGTTGCAGTGGTTTTAATTTTTTCTAAAACTGATAATCTCATTTTGGCATCTAAAGTTCTAATAGTGCCTTCCATCATAGCTTCTTCTGGTACAATATTAAAACGCACACCACTATTTATTTTACCAACTGTAATCACCACAGGGGCTTTCGATAAATCTACTTGTCTGCCTACAATACCTTGTAGTGCTTGAATAATTTGAGCACTTACATAAATAGGATCTACACCTTCCCAAGGGTAAGCTCCATGACTTTGTTTTCCTTTTACTTTAATTGTAAACAAATCTGCACTTGCCATAAAAGCTTCAGGCTTGTAATAAATTTTTCCATTATCTCCAAAGCTTTCAATATGAATTCCAAAAATGGCGTCTGGTTTTGGGTTTTCTAGAGCTCCTTCTTTTATCATCAAAGGAGCACCACCTTCTTCACCACTTGGTGCACCTTCTTCTGCTGGTTGAAACAAAAAAATTACTGTACCTGAAATTTCATTTTTTAATTTACTTAAAACAGCTGCAGTGCCCATGAGCATTGCAGTGTGTGCATCATGACCACAAGCATGCATAACACTTACTTCGGTTCCATTATAATTTGCTTTTGTAGTTGATTTAAAAATTAAATCATTTTTTTCTTCCACAGGTAAGGCATCAATATCTGCTCTAAGGGCAATTACTGCTCCTGGTTTATTGGTTTTTAAAATGGCTTTTACTCCAGTTTTAGCAATTTTAGTTACTTCTAATCCTAAAGATTTTAGATAAGCATAAACTTTTTCTTGCGTTCTAAATTCTCTATTCGATAGTTCTGGATGCTGATGAAAATCTCTTCTCCATTCAACAACAGAAGGTAAAATTTCATTTATTGCATTTGTAAAATTCTTGGGTTGAATTTGTGCAAATGAGTTTTGTATTACAAAAAATGCAAGACTTAAAACAATATTTTTTTTCATAATTTTTTTTAGGTAAAACTAAAATATAGCAAGTGACAATATTATTATATTTTTAGCGAAAGGCATTTTCATTTTCTTTAAAACATTTTAATTAACTTTAAATAATGGCTAAACAATCTAAATTGGAAGAAAAAGAATACGAAGAACTTCATTTCGTAGATACGACAAAGTTGGTTTGGAACTATAGCTTATTTTCTGATGAAGATGTTAAAAATTTTCAGGCTGGTACACATTATTCAATGTATAAATTATTGGGTAATAAACAAATTGAAGTGCTCGAAACTGCAGGAACATATTTTTCTGTTTGGGCTCCAAATGCAACATACGTAAGTGTTATAGGAAATTTTAATCAATGGAATAATACAACTCATTCTTTAATAGTTAGAAAAGATGGAAGTGGAATTTGGGAAGGTTTTATACCCCTTTTAAAATCTGGCGAAGCCTATAAATATCATATTCATGGATATATGGGTTTGAAATTAGATAAAGGAGATCCTTATAGTCATTATTGGGAAAAAAGGCCACATACAGCATCTATAACCTGGCAAACAAATTATGAATGGAAGGATAATGATTGGATGAAGAAAAGAAAAAAAGCTAATGCTTTAGAATCGCCTTTTTCAGTATATGAAGTTCATTTAGCAAGTTGGGCAAGACCAGATAAAAATGATGAAGAAACCTATTTTTCATATCAAGAAATTCAAGAAAAACTAGTACCTTATGTTAAAGAGATGGGCTTTACACATGTAGAGTTTATGCCAGTTATGGAACATCCTTTTGATGGAAGTTGGGGCTATCAAGGTGTAGGTTATTTTGCTTCAACTTCTCGTTTTGGAACCCCACAAGAATTTGCATCTTTAGTTGATGCTTTTCATCAAAATGATATTGGTGTTATTCTCGATTGGGTACCATCTCATTTTCCTTATGATTCACATGGATTGTTTATGTTCGATGGAACACATACTTATGAATATGCAGACATGCGAAAGGGTTATCATCCCGATTGGAACAGTTATATTTTTAATTATAAAAGGGGAGAAGTAAAAAGTTTTTTAATTAGTAGTGCTCGTTTTTGGTGTGATGTTTTTCATATTGATGGTATTCGTGTTGATGCAGTGAGTTCTATGCTACGTTTGGATTACAGCAGAAATGAAGGACAATGGGAACCCAATGAATTTGGTGGTAATGGAAATATAGAAGCTATTGCTTTTGTGAAAGATTTAAACGAAACATTGTATAGAGATTTTCCAGATATTCAAACCATTGCTGAAGAAGCCACAGATTGGCCAGGCATTAGCAAACCCACTCATTTAGGAGGCTTAGGATTTGGAATGAAATGGATGATGGGCTGGATGCATGATACTTTAGATTATTTTAAAATGGATACTTTGTTCCGTCAGTTTCATCAAGATAAATTTACATTTAGCATGATGTATTATTATGATGAAAATTTCATGTTGCCTTTAAGTCATGATGAAGTAGTGCATGGCAAAAGCCCCATGATATATAAAATGCCAGGCGATACTTGGCAAAAATTTGCTAACCTGCGATTATTATATACCTATATGTTCATACACCCAGGTGCAAAACTATTGTTCATGGGAAACGAGTTTGGAGCAACGAATGAATGGAATTATAAAAGTGAATTGCAATGGGAATTATTAGATTTTGTGAGTCATGGAGGAATGAAATATTGTGTACAAAAATTAAATGAACTGTATAAAAATTATCCTGCTTTATATGTCAATCAATTTAATACAGATGGTTTTGAGTGGATAGACTTAAATCATAGAGAAGATGGCGTTATGGTGTATAAACGAAAAGGTTTAAAACCAAAAGATGATGTGTTAATAGTTTTAAATACAACACCAATTGTTAGAAAAGATTGGGAAATTTCTCTTCAAGGAAAATACAAATGGAAAGAAATATTTAATAGTGATAGCAAAGAGTTTTGGGGAACAGGCGATGTTTTTAATCCAGAGTTAATTGTTGGAAAAAAAGTAGATACAAAAAGTAAATGGTATAAAATAAAAGTTCACTTACCAGCATTAGGGGCAGTGGTGTTAGGATAATTGTTAATGATAAATTGTTAATTGTAAAAAACCAATAGCTAATTACTATTCTCTACACATTTCTCTTATTATACTTTCGTGTTGAGGAAACTCTTTACAAAGTTCATCAGCTTTAGCTAATTCAAATTCTTCAAAATTGAAGCCTGGAGCAACTGTGCATCCAACAAAAGAGAAAGAAGATTCTTTTAAAGGTCTGCTAGCAAACCAACAATTTGCAGGTACAGTAAAATTAAAATATTGCCCAAGTTTTATATTACTGCCTAAAGTAAACGTAATTAAATCTCCAGCTTTATCTATAACATAAACATGTAAAGGATCACCACAGTAAAAATGCCAACTTTCATCACTTTTAATTCTATGAAAAGCAGAAAAATTTCCTTGCTCTAATAAAAAATAAATAGCAGTTGAACTTGCCCTATCTCCTTTAAACCCTTTTGGTAATGCAGATTGTGGTATTATAGTTTCTGAACGATAACATTCTCTATAATAACCACCTTCTGGGTGTGGGGTTAATTTATATTCTTCTATTAATTCTTGTGGTGTAATCATAATGTTATTTGTCTGCGAAATTATTCTACTTATTTATTGTAATTGTATCAATTTTGATTTATTCTAAATTTCGAAAATGATTATTTTTAAATCTGCACAAGAAATACATCAATATCTTCAAAAAAAGAAAACTAAAGATAAACAAATTGGATTTGTTCCAACCATGGGAGCATTGCATCAGGGTCATATATCATTAATTGATGAAAGTAAATCTAAATCTGATATTGTTGTTTGTTCAATTTTTGTAAACCCTACTCAATTCAACGACAAAAAAGATTTCGAAAAATATCCAATAACAATTGAGCAAGATATTTTAATGTTAGAAAAAGCAGGCTGTGATATTTTATTTTTTCCATCAGTACAAGAAATATATCCTTCAAAATCTAATACAGAAAAAATATATAATCTAGGGTTTATAGAAACTGTTTTTGAAGGAGTTTATCGCCCAGGGCATTTTAATGGAGTTTGTATGGTGGTTGAAAGATTATTAAATATTGTTTCTCCTCATATCATTTTTTTAGGACAAAAAGATTATCAACAATGCTTAGTGATTAAAAAAATAATTGAAATTATGAAAGTTGATATTCGAGTAAACATTTGTTCTACACAAAGAGAAGCCAATGGATTAGCCATGAGTAGTAGAAATAGAAGATTGTCTGAAACTCAATTACAACAAGCATCTAGCATTTTTACATCTTTTCAAAATATTAAAAAAAATATTACTCCACAAAATTCAACAGTACTTATTGATGAGGCTAAGCAGTTGCTTTTGAACAATGGATTTGATACAATAGACTATTATAATTTAGCTAATGCCCATACACTTGAGCCTATTGAATTTTGGAATGGAACCACTCCAATTGTAATTGTTGTTGCTGCTTTTATTAATGGGGTTAGATTAATTGATAATATGGTTTTAACACAAAACTAATCTTTGCTATTACTGAAGAGCTACTTTTGCAAAAGTTTAAAATAAAAGTATGGAACCAAAAAAAGTAGCAGATAGTTTAACCATAATGAATGAATTGGTGTTGCCCAATGATACCAATACTTTTGGAAATTTAATGGGTGGAAGGTTAATGTATTGGATGGATATTGCTGCAGGTATTGTGGCTGTTAGGCATAGCAATGCACCTTGTATGACTGCAAGTGTTGATAATTTAAGTTTTAAAACACCTATCAAATTAGGAAATTTGGTTCGTATTGAAGCTAAGATTACAAGAGCTTTTAACACTTCAATGGAAATACATTTAAAAGTTTGGGGAGAAGATTGTATGCAACAATATAGATACGTTAGTAATGAAGCTTATTTTACTTTTGTGGCTTTAGATCCAAATAATAAACCTCGTTTAGTAGCTCCTGTTATTCCTGAAACTGAAGAAGAAATTGCTTTATATGATGGTGCTTTGAGAAGAAGACAATTACGTTTAATTTTAGGAGGAAAACTTAAGCCAGATGATGCTAATGAACTTAAAGCATTATTTATTAAACCTTAAACTTGAACTGAATTTAGTTCTATTCTAAAGGTTGTGCCTTTTCCTAGTTCGCTGTGCTTAATATAAATTTTTCCATTATGAAATTGCTCAACTATTCTTTTTGTTAGGGTTAATCCTAAGCCCCAACCACGTTTTTTAGTGGTAAATCCTGGTTTAAAAACTTTGCTAATATTTCGTTGACTAATTCCTTTACCATTATCAGTAATTTCGATTTCAATTTTTTGTAATTGCTTTTTTATTGAAACCGTAATATTTCCTTTTCCTTCCATTGCATCTAATGCATTTTTTAATAAATTCTCAATCACCCAATCGAATAATGGAGGAGAAATAAAAGCAAATATTTCTTTTTCTATTGTATTTAAATTAAAGTTCACGTAATGGCCAGCACGTTTTTTTATATACTCCATCATGCTGTTAATTTGTTCAACAATATTTTTTTCTTCGAGATGTGGTGTGCTACCAATTTTCCCAAAACGATCAGATATTAATAATAATCTATTAATATCTTTCTCCATTTCTGGAACAATATTTTCGTTGCCTTTTATATTCCTCATCATTTCAAGCCAACCTTCTAAACTGCTAACAGGCGTGCCTAATTGATGTGCTGTTTCTTTTGCAAGCCCAGCCCATACTTGGTTTTGAGTACTTCTATAACTTGTTTGTAATGCTATGAATACAATAATGATGAAAAGAATAATGATGATGAGTTGTACAATAGGGTAGTATCTTACTTCTTTCAATAGTTTAGATTCACCATAGTATACTTTATTAATTTGGGTTGAGTCTAATTGATTTTTCCAAACAATAGGTTCATGAATTTTTTTAAGTTCATTTATCTTGTTTAATATGAATTGATCTGATTGATGAACACCTGTACTATCTATATTTCTAAAATCTAACAACTCATTTTTTTCGGTTACTAGTAGTATAGGGATTTCTATAGAATTTTCTGCTAAAATTCTAGTGGTTAAATTGTTTACTGTAATGTTTGGATTGGAATTATTTTTTACAGCCTCAGCCCATTGTTCAATTTTTCTGGTTTCTTCTTGTGCTATTTTATTAGCTATATATTGTGAGTAGAAAATAGTTCCACTCACAATAAGTATAGCAATAGCTGCAAGAATTGTTTTCAAATTCAGAAAACGAACAATCATTTATTTAATTTAAGAATGGTTTAATCGTTAATAAACATATACAGCATAACCCCATGCTGGTAAGCTTATGGTTTGGTTGGTTGTTATTTTTTGTTTAGAACCTGTAAATAATTCCTTCACATCTCCACTAATCATCTCGTTAGAGAAAGTAAAATTTTGTTGTGATGAAGAAAGATTAGTTACTACTAATACTTTATTTTTTTCTTGTGAACGAACAAATGCAAAAATATTTGCATCATTAGAAGAAGTGATTTTAGTAAAACTTGAATTAGCCGATAAAGCTACATTCTCTTTACGCAGCATTAATAGTTTTTTATAAAATTCTTGGCGTTTATAATTGCCAAAAATTATGGTGTCTTTTACAAAGAATTTTAAACTATCTAAAAATGGTTCTTCTTGTCCACCATAAATTAACGGAACAGTTCTTTTAATAGTTTGTGTTAAAACTGAAAAAGGAGCATGAACATCTCCTGGCATAGTTGCAAAGTCTGCTTTATTCCAACTATTTTCATCATGATTAGAGGTAAAATACATTCTAATACTATTTTTTGGAAATGTAGTATCATGTTTTAGAATTATTGAATCTAATGCAGTTGCTTTTCGTTCTCCACGAGCAATTCTTTTCATCATATCGAATTCTTCCCAAGTATATGATGCATCAAATCCTACATTGTGTAAACTTGGTTTATCTCCTTCAGCCAACATAAAAACATTTTTTAATTTTCTAAGTTCAGGAATACACTTACTCCAAAATTCGTTAGGTACTTCACCTGCAACATCACATCTATATCCATCAATATTTGTTTCTTTTATCCAAAATTTCATGCATTCAATCATACTATCAACTAATGCAGGATTTTTATAATTGAGTTTTCTTGTGTCTGTCCAATCAAACTGACTTATAGGATTACCTAAACTATCTTTCTCATAAAAGTCTGGTTGTGTGTTTAACCAATAATGATCTGCACCACTATGCGTAGGAACCCAATCAATAATTACTTTTAAACCTTTTTCGTGAGCTGTTTTCACTAAATTCTTCCAATCTTCCATACTGCCATATTCCGGATTTATTTTTCTATAATCTGCAACAGCATAATAGCTTCCTAGTTGTGTACTATCTCTTTTTCTATCTTTTAAGCTAATGGGGTTAATAGGCATAAACCAAAGTGTTTGTACACCCATTTCTTTTAATCTATCTAAATGTTTTGCAAATGCATTAAAAGTGCCTTCTGCTGTGTATTGGCGAGTGTTTACTTCATAAATATTTCCTTGCATTATCCATGATGGATGGCCATCGGAAATGCTAGTATCATTTGCACTAGAATCACTATTGTTTGTTTTACAGCTTAACAATAAAAATAAGCTTAACAATAAAAAATAAGATCTCATATTATTTAAATTTTTGTGAATTTAGTTAATTGAATTTTATTACAAAATAAAATTCAATTTTTGCAGTTGTTTATTAGAGCTTTAAATTGCAAGGCTTATGAAAAGATGCGGTTATTTATTATTGATGATGTTAATTTTTACTTCCTGTAAAACAGGAAGTAAAATAACTAGTAAAGATAATTCATCTACTAATGAACAAAAAGGTAGAAGTTCAAGGGAAATTACTTTTATCGATGGAATTGAAATAAGTCCTGGCAGTGTTGTTACATCTTCTCATAAACCCTCTACTACAAAAAGCAAAGCAACAAATTATGAAGTTCCATCATTTGATATCAGTACTACTAGTATTGATATTGAAAAAGCTACGAATTTACAATTTAAGTATGCATTATTGTTAGATACATATGTAGAAAATTTAAGTAACATTAAATTAATTATGGAAATTGATGAATGGTGGGGAACAAGTTATTGTATGGGTGGTAACACAAAAAATTGTATTGATTGTTCTGCATTTACAGGAACAATTATGAGAAATAATTTTAATGTGAATTTACCAAGAACTGCCGCTGAGCAGTTTAACCAAAGTAAAAGAATAGAAAAAGAAAATTTAAAAGAAGGCGATTTAGTTTTCTTTAAAACCAAGAGAGACTACATCAATCACGTTGGAATTTTTCTGATCAACGATAAATTTGTTCATGCATCTACAAGTCAGGGGGTTACTATTAGTGATTTAAAAGAAAGCTATTGGAGTGAAAGGTTTGCTGGATTTGGAAGAGTATATAATTAATGTTCTTTATCGAAAGTTGTTTTTAAGTAATCTACAATTACATTACTGTTTCCTAATTCTTCCTCCATATCACTTAATTCATATTCTAAAGCTCTTGTGCTAATTTGAATTTCTAATATTGAAATAACCATAGAAGCCATTAAGCAAACCATACTTATAGCAAAAAGTAAATAGGCAAAATTTTGATGGTTTCTAAAAATTAAATACATACAAATTAAACAAATTAAAAAACTAAAAACTGCAAGAGCTTGCATTGATCGAATCATGGTGAGTCGAGTTCTTAAATTTTTTATTTGACGAATTATTTTTGGTCTACTTTCTTTTTCTTTAGTATAACGCTCATGTAAATTTCTAATCAAATTTGATAAGGCAAGAAATCTATTACCATACACTAACATTAAAAATGTTATTGCAGGAAAAAGTAATGCTGGGGTGTTAAATGAAATTTCCATGTTATTTAGGTGCTTTTTTATAAAGATAAAATACAACAAAGCTGAATATAATATTAGGCGTCCAAACAGCTAATGCAGGAGGAAAACTACTTTTAGTAGAAAATATAGTAGAAAATTTATCAGTTAAAATAAACAAAAAGGCAATTAAAACTCCAATAGCTAAGTGTGCTCCACTACCACCTCTAACCTTTCTTCCTGCAATGATTGCTCCCATTAATGCAAGAATAACAACCGACACTGGTGTAGCATTTCTTCTTCCGTATTCTACCAATAATTCATTAATATTTTCAGATGCTTTTTTCTTTTCCAAATCAATAAATCTGCTTAGTTCGGGCGAAGTGAGTATGTCTTTAGTATATTTTCCTCTTAGCAAATCTTTTGGAGTTGCTGTGAATTGTAATGCAGATTCTGGCAATTGAAATAATGTTTCTTTAATTGTATCAATGTTTCTAACAATAATAGATTGCAGCATCCACTTTCTATTTTTCGTATCCCAATACATTCTATCTGCCTTTTTGTTTTGTACTAATTTATTATCTATTACTTTATACAAATAACATCCATTGCTCGATTTAGTGGTGGTATCGTAATTATTTATTACAGCATAAGTAAACGAGTCAATTTTTAAGTACATACTATTGCCTCTGTTATTGATTATACTTATTGTTTTTTCGTAAGATGAGTTCGCATCGATATAAACCGTTTCAAAAGCAGTTCTTTTTTTATTTGCTAAGGGAACAGTGTACATACTGGCAAACCATAAAATAATGGCTAAAAATATACCACCTACAAAATAAGGTCGAAGCCATCTGTTATAGGTTACACCACTAGCAAGTATTGCAATAATTTCACTTTTTGTAGCCATTTTTGAAGTGAAAAAAATTACAGAAATAAAAACAAATAAAGGAAATAGTAGTGCTATAATATGTGGAATAAAACCTAAATAATATTGATAAAAAATTTGAGAGCTGGTTAATTGAGAACGAACAAAATCTTCAGCCTTCTCACTCATATCTATTACAACACTAATAACAACAAATAAAAAAATGGCAAAGAAAAAAGTTGATAAAAACTTTTTAATAATATACCAGTCTATTTTTTTCATTTATTGTTTTGTATATAAAAAACTATTACAACAAATATAAACTTGAAAAATGATATACTTGAATATTGAAAAGGCTTGTAAACAAAAATGCATTCATAAAAATGAATGCATTATAAAAGATCATCATAGGTAGCGGACAGGTAAGCAGCTGTGAAAATAGAACTCTAGCTTTATGTTATAGTATTTTTAACAGTCGGGTGGATAAAATAAATAAAAACTTTTAGCTTATCCACAACAATTTAAACTCCTTTCGATGCTGTAGAAGCCTTGTTATTACTATCAACTAGCCTTCCAAACTCTGTTTTTAACATTCGTGAAGGATATCTGTTAATCACAATAAAATCGTGTGTTGCCATAATAATAGCAGTACCATAATTTTTTGCAATATTGAAAAGCAGTTGCATAATTTCATCGCTGGTTTCAGGATCTAAATTTCCTGTAGGTTCATCGGCTAAAATTAATCTTGGAGAATTTAATAAAGCTCGTGCTATATCTACTCTTTGTTGTTCACCTCCACTCATTTCATAAGGCATTTTATAGGCTTTATTTTTTAAGCCAACTTGCTCTAAAACCTCATTAATTTTTTCTTCTATTAATTTTTCTTGTTTCCAACCGGTTGCTTTTAAAACAAATCTTAAATTTTCATGAACGTTTCTATCTGTTAGCAATTGAAATTCTTGAAATACAACTCCTAGGTTTCTTCTTAAAAAAGGCACAGTTTTCCAATTCATCTTTCTTAAATCAAAACCAACAACATTGGCTTTTCCTTCTTTTAAACTGAGCTCACCATATAATGTTTTTAATAAACTGCTTTTTCCTGTTCCAGTTTTACCAACTAAGTATACAAATTCTCCTTTTTCAACCTTAAAATTTACATCTTCTAAAATAAGCACATTGCCTTGATAAATATTAACAGCTTCTAGAAGAATAACTGGTTCAGACATATAATAAATTTGTGTAAAGATAAAAATTTTGAATGCATTATAAGCTAATGTTTAAAATAAACTATCTTGTATTAGTAATTACTGTACTAAACTTAATTGCTGAATTATTAATAGTTTTAGATGATGCATAAGCTTTAATAAAATCAATCCTTATTATTTTAAAAATATTTTCAACAGAAAAATAGCTTTCATAGTAACCCTCTTTCTTATCATTATCGTAAAATAAGTTTGCACCTAAAACAAAAAACCAATTAAGTTTTTTAAACCCTGGAATTTTATTTGAGATAAAACCATCTAAATGATATTCTGCATGAGCGGTACTATATAATTTTGATGTATTGCTAAAAGTATAATAGGGCAATAATTGAAAACTGTTTAAGTAGTTTGATGCAAATGACATTTCATTACCAATTAAGTGATTCATATCTGGTATAAAAACTTTTGAAGCATGTGCAAAACCACCGGCACTTAGTTTGTAATTAATTTTACCCAATAACTTTAAATTTAGATTATCACTAATGTTGAATTGCCATTTACTATAATCAACAGAACTGCTAAATAAATTTGGAATGCCTTGTGTGAATGAGAAACTAAATGTGGGATATTTTGAGCCTATACTAATTTTTCTATCAGGAAATTCAATGTATTTACCTCCGGGTCTCCAAATAAGTTCTGCTGTTACACTTAAAGCTTTATGCTCTGGTATATTGATATTGCTAATTCTTAATGGATAATTTGGAGTGTAGTTTCTTCCATCAATTTTAGTCCAATAATAATCTGTTGTATTTTCTAAAGGTAATCGATGCTGATAATTGATATTGGTTTGTAATGTAAGTCCATTTCCTAATCCACTTGATTGATTAATTTTAAAAAATCTAGCTTCATATATTTTCATAAAATTATTAGTCCAATTTAAAGTAGAAAAAGTATTTAAAGATGGGCTAATAGGATTATTATTATCAAACTGAAAAACATTGCTGCCCAAATTTAAACTAACAGAATTAAAATATTTTTTACCAAAAGTGTATCTGGTTAAAATACTTGGATTAAAATGAGTATTACTAAAACCATACCTTAAAGTTGGTGTAATTTGTAAAGTTTTTCTATTGGTGTACCGTTTCACATAATCTAAGTCGAGCTTTGTAACCCAACCCTCTACTGTATTAAATTGAAATGTAGAAATTAGTAATGGGTCAATTCTAAATGATTCTTTCTTTTTTGTATTACTAAAAGATTGACCAGTTAAGAGCAAACGAAAAATATTTAACTTGTTATTTTTTTTATCTAAGCTATCTAAATATTTTGGGTCTTTTCTTACTTGTTCTAAGCTATCTTTTTTAATATAATCTTCAGCTTCACTTTTTATTAAATGTAATGGTCTAATGCTATCCCAATATGCTATTGTTTTTTTATTACTACTGTCAGTATATTTTAAAATGGTATTATTAAAATAATTTTTTGAAAAGCTGGGGTTCAAGTTAAACTTACTATACACTTGTGCAATACTGCCAAAAAAATCGAAATTGAAAAATTTGCCAGCAGGATAAATTACTTGTTGCTTAATAATCCATTTTTTATTTACTGGAACAAAAAGTTGTTGAATTTTTAAAGTATCCAAAAACTGTAACTGTTGATTTTTTACAAGCATAACATCTGCACTTTGAATTCTCCATTCATCTTCAATAATGTTGATGTAGCCAGAAAATAAAGGCTCATAATTTCTTTTGGGAATAATTTTAATTCTATTAATCAGTTGATCGTTTTCTACAAAACTTCCTTCGTATTTGTACTTGTAAAAATTTAGTGCATTATTTGAAATAGGAGAGATAAAGCCTCGTGGGTTTAATCCACTACCAACATTTATTATATTTTCATAAAGTGAAATAATTTGAGGACTGGCTAAACCAAATCCATCACTACTTCCACTAACTCTTGTAGATAAAACTTCAATTTTTCTTTTTTCTTTTCCGTCAATTGAATAATTAGCAACGCTTTCAGATAAAAAAATAATTTTTCTCTTGCTTGTATCACCATCTTCAAAATCTATTTTTTCTCCTAAGAATTTTT